>NC_014393.1:4333594-4643137 GCF_000145275.1 Clostridium cellulovorans 743B | reverse complement strand
ACACAATTTATAAGGCTAAGGAAGTAAAAAAAGCTTATGAAAATTGCAAAGAATGTCTGATGCTAAAATCAAGATATTCAATTAAGCAAAATATTTTAAGTTATAATAAATTGCTTCTAGAAAAGTTGGTTTATTTTATAAAGGATGATTTGAAAAATGAGCTTAAAGAAAAGCTCGAAGACAAATTTAATTCTTTTGATGAAGAAATGTTAACTACTATAGAAGAGTTTATAAATTATGGATTAAACATAAGTGATGCAGCAAGAAGATTATATATTCATAGGAATACTCTAATTTATAGATTAGATAAGATAAAAAGAGAAACTGGTTATGATATAAGAAACTTTAAAGAAGCAACGCTTTTTATAATTGCATATCTGATATGGAAAGAAAAATAATAGAATTATATTGAACATAAAAAAGTATTCAATGGAGTAGTTTTACTGTAATTGAATACTTTTTATGATTATATAGATCAGATTAAAAATCTACATTGCTTTCAGTAAGCAATAAATGCATTTAATATGAAATCTTTATTGGAACTTTTATAATTTAGTGAAAATAAGTTATTGTTCTTTAGTTAACACTTGGAAAATGTAAAATTTTAAGTAGTAAGACTCTTCATCATTCCAAAGAATTGGATGATCTGGAGCTTGAGTTTTAAACTCAACTTGGCGAAGCATGACCCCTGCATCTCTTGCAGCTTCTGCTATTGCTTCATGGAATAATTCTGGGCTCATAAAATGTGAGCAAGATGCAGAAACAAAATAACCTTGGTTTTTAACCATTTTAAGACCACGGAAATTTATTTTTTTGTAGCCTTTTTTAGCATTTTTTATAGTGTCCCTAGCTTTTGTAAAAGCAGGTGGGTCTACGATAACTACATCATATTTTTTACCTTCATATGCCCAGTTTTTCATTACTTCAAAGGCATCACCACAGACGAATTCTACTTTATCTTGAAGATTGTTTAGTTCAGCATTTTTTCTGCAGAAGTCTACAGCATGCTCCGAAATATCAAGACCAGTAACATGTTTTGCTCCGGCGATTCCAGCATTTAATGCAAAGGAACCAGTATGAGTGAACACATCTAGAACTTCTGCATCTTTACATAGCTTATGGATTGCACGTCTATTTTCCTTCTGATCAAGGAAGAACCCTGTCTTTTGACCATTTTCTATATCTACATGGAATTTTACTCCATTTTCAACGATGGTAACCATTGTATCAAAAGGTTCTGTTAAAAAGCCTTTTTTAAGTTCCATGCCTTCCTTAAGTCTTACGGAAGCATCACTTCTTTCGTAAACGCCTCTAGCGTTATATTCCTCTACCAATATATCAGTTATAATTTGTTTATACTTATCTATACCAAGAGCTAGAGATTGGATTACATAGACATCTTCAAATTTATCAATAATCATGCCAGGAAGAAAATCTGCTTCTCCAAAGATAAATCTGCAGGAAGAAGTATCAACAACTTTTTGTCTATAATCCCAAGCTGTTCTAAGGCGTTTTCTAAAAAATTCTTTGTTTATTTCTTCATTTATGTCTCTTGTCATAATTCTAAGAGCTATTTGAGAAACATCATTGATATAACCCTTTCCAATGAATGCTTCTTCGCTAGTATATATTTCTACGATATCGCCATTAGTATATTCTCCGTCGTAGCCAGCTATATCAGAAGAGAATATCCAAGGATGACCGTTTATAGCTTTTTTGCCTTTGTTTTTATGTAAATAAAATTTGCAAGTCATGTGAAAACCTCCGTTATCAATTGTTAGAGCGTTACTTAGTTTAGTATAGAGTTAATATCGACAAATTGCAAACCTTATCTATAGTATTTTCTATTGTTCGCAGTAAAAAGATATAATATAATATTCTTGGTCTGATAAATAAGTTTTTAAAACCTTAGGAGGATTTTAATGAGTATACTAACGGTTAAAAATATAAGTCACGGCTTTGGAGATAGAGCCATATTCGAAGATGTATCTTTTAGACTTTTAAAGGGTGAGCACGTAGGATTAATTGGAGCAAATGGAGAAGGTAAGTCTACCTTTATGAATATAATAACTGACAAGCTTATGCCAGATGATGGTCAGGTTATATGGTCAAACAATGTGAGAGTTGGTTATATGGACCAACATACAGTTCTTGATAAAGGACAATCAATAAGAGACGTTATGAGAAGTGCTTTTCAGTACTTATTTGATGCTGAAATTGAGATGAATGAGCTATATGGTAAGATGGGAGATTGCACTCCAGAAGAATTAGAAAAGATGCTTGAAAGAACAGCAGTAATCCAAGATATGCTTGACCATAACGGCTTCTATGTTATAGATGCAAAGGTTGAAGAAGTAGCTAAAGGTTTAGGGCTTCTTGATGTAGGTCTAGATAAAGATGTAACAGATTTATCAGGAGGACAAAGAACAAAGATCTTACTTGGAAAACTTCTTCTTGAAAATCCAGACATACTATTACTAGATGAGCCTACAAACTATCTAGACGAAGAACATATAGAATGGTTAAAGAGATATCTGCAAAACTATGAAAATGCGTTTATATTAATATCTCATGATATACCTTTCTTAAATAGTGTTATCAATTTAATATATCACGTTGAAAATAGAAAGCTTACAAGATACGTTGGAGACTATTATGAATTCCAAAGAATCTATGAAGCAAATAAAAAGCAACTAGAAGCAGCTTACGAGAGACAACAAGCTGAAATTGCTAAGCTTGAAGATTTCGTTGCAAGAAATAAAGCAAGAGTTGCGACTACTGGTATGGCACGTTCAAGACAAAAGAAACTTGATAAAATGGACAGAATTGAGCTTGCAGCAGAAAAACCAAAGCCAGAATTCTATTTTAAACAAGCAAGAACTTCAGGAAAACTTATATTTGAAACAAAGGATTTAGTTATTGGATATAATGAACCTTTATCAAAACCTCTTAACCTTTACCTAGAAAGAGGACAAAAGGTAGCTCTAGTAGGGGCTAACGGTCTTGGAAAGTCAACACTTTTAAAGAGCTTACTAGGAATCTTAAAACCATTAAGTGGAGAAGTTGAACTTGGAGAATACCAACACATTGGATATTTTGAACAAGAAATAAAAGAAGCAAATTATAATAGCTGTATTGAAGAGGTTTGGACTGCTTTCCCTTCTTATACTCAATACGAAATAAGAAGTGCTCTTGCAAAATGTGGACTTACAACAAAACAAATCGAAAGTAAAGTTTGTGTCCTAAGTGGAGGAGAGCAAGCGAAGGTAAGACTATGTAAAATTCTTAATACAGAATCAAATATACTAATCCTTGACGAGCCTACAAACCATCTTGATGTTGATGCGAAGGACGAGTTAAAGAGGGCTCTGCAAGAATATAAGGGAACTATTTTACTTGTGTCCCATGAACCAGAGTTCTATAGGGATGTTGCTACTGAGATATGGAACTGTGAAGAGTGGACAACTAAAATAGTATAATTACAGAATTATAATAACAGTTGATTTAAATTGAATGAATGAACAAGAAATGGTGTATATAGAGGTAGAGATTATGCTTCTGTATACACTAATTTCATTTACATAAATAAATGATTAATATAAACTAATGGTTATTTCTATAGTAAAAGAGCGAAAAAATGAGCATGGTGCAATATAATTGTAAATTATGGGATATTATAATAAAATATTGATTAATTATAGTGTGAAAGTGGGGAATGTAATGAAGATATTAATTATAGGTAATGGGTTTGATTTAGAACATAACCTTCCAACTAAGTATTGGGACTTTATGGAGTTCATTAAATGTTATAAAAATCTAGAAAAACATCCGAAACATGAGTTGGAAAAATGGCCTATGTTTTCAAACTTAAATGAAAATGTAAGAGAATATTTATTCAGTGATGAAGTATTTACTTTTTCAAATCATAAGGATGCTCTAAAAGAATTAGATAGGCTAATTTCACAAAATGTATGGATTGATTATTTTAGCAAAAAGAGTGGTATTGAAAATAAAGGTTGGATTGACTTTGAGTCTGAAATAGCAGATATAATAAAGTGCTTGGAATATTATATGAATTACAATATAACGATGCAGGAGAATCCTAGCAGTCAAAGACGACCAGATAATGAGGTGTTGTATCAAAATGCTCACTCTTTTCTTGATAATATGAAAAATACAGGTGTTAATCATTATGAAAAATTTGATACCAAAAAGTTTCACGGAGATACAGCTAAAGTAATAATAAAAGAACTTATTTGTGATCTTAATAATCTTATAAGATGTTTAGAAATATATCTTGAAGATGTTGTTGGCAAGAGTGAGGTGGAATATAAAGCAAAAGATATAGCTGAAATTGAAAATATTGACAAAGTGTTAAGTTTTAATTATACTAACACTTATCAAAAAATTTATGGTGAAGTAAATGATGGTATTGAATATGATTATATTCATGGAAAGGCAAATATTCAAAGAACTAGTAAAGAAAATAATATGGTTTTAGGAATAGATGAATATCTTGAAGATGATGAAAGGAATAATAAGCTAGAATTTATTCGGTTTAAAAAGTATTTTCAAAGAATATATAAAAAGACAGGTTGTAAATATAAAAATTGGGTATCAGAAATTGAACAAAATGATAATGAAAAAAATGAAGTGTTTATTTTTGGACATTCACTTGATGTTACTGATAAAGATGTTTTAAAAGAACTGATAATGGCTCCAAATACAACCACAACTATTTTTTATTATAATAATGATGTATATGCACAACAAATTGAGAACTTAGTAAAAGTAATAAAACAGGATAAGCTAATAGCATCAGTTTATGGAGCTAACCCAAGAATTATTTTTAAACAACAACAGCCTAAAATAGGGGTCGAAAAATTACAATAGTGGATTTAAATTAACCCGTTGTGCTAGTTAAATACGCTGGCAATACTTACAAATAGAAAAACTCCAGCATATTTGCTAACCTATCATTAAAAAACACCACTAATCTAATGATAGGAGGCTAACCTATATGCCAGAGTTTAATAAAGATTCTACCATAACAATAAATGACTTAAAAGATTTTATTGTTGTCACTTATGTTATAATTGATGACTTTTACCAAAAAGTAACTCCAACATTTATTAAAAATCGTCGTAACATCGCTAAATCAGTAATGACTGATAGCGAAATAATTACGATTTCTTTAGTAGGTGAACTCTTAACCATTGACTCTGAAAAAGCATGGTTTGGATTTTGCTCTAAAAACCTACGAGACTTATTTCCCAACTTTTGTAGTAGGCCGAGGTTTCATAGAGTTAGAAAGTCATTATTTCGAGTCATTGATGAAATTCGTAAAGAGTTAACGAAATTTCTTAACTATCAATATGACCGAATGAGAATTGCAGATAGTATGCCAATTCCTGTGTGTAAGTTTGGGAGAGCTCATTTCCATAAAGCTTTTAAGCCGGAGGCTGCCTACGGGCGATGCGCTTCGAAAAAAAGAAACATATTATGGATTCAAATTACATGCTTTAGTAGCCCTCGATGGCTATATCACAGATTTTACTGTAACAGCAGCAAATATTGATGACAGAGATGTCGTCTGGGAACTCACAGCTAATTCAGAGATTGATATACTAATAGGTGATAAAGGATATATAGGTCAAAAAGTTGCTTCGCAATTAAAAGAAACAAGGTACATTCGTCTTTTAACAATAAATCGTAACAATAGTAAAACTAAACTTTTAAAACCTTTTAGGCAGTTGATATTCAAGGCTCGTCGTAGAGTAGAAACTACTTTTTCTCAGCTCTCCGAGCAATTAAATATGCAGAGGGTTCTTACAAAATCAACTTGGGGATTTGCCACAAGAATATCAAATAAAATATTAACTCATAATCTTTGCTATTTTATAAATAAATTTTTTAATATAGGTATAGAAATATCAAAGATTAAAGAATTAGTATTCGGATAATAATTTCCAAAAACAGTATATGAGACAATAGGATAGGACTGCCTAAAATCATGGTATAAATATCCTTTTAATGAAAACTTATCTGCTAGCACAACAGGTTAAATTAAGATAAATAGTATATATGGGATTGTATAAGTTATTATTCCGTATATGCTATTATTTTTTAGAAGTAATAATCATTTCTATTTCTATTTTTGTTTAAATGTTAGAATTAAGGTAAAGTATAGATATATGAATTAGTTTTGAGGTGAAAATATTTATTATGAATATTGAAAAAAATAATCTATATATAAACTTAATAAAAGAAATAAAAGAACAAATTAGAAGTTCCCAACAAAAAGCAATATTGTCAGTAAATAAGGAGTTACTAATTTTATATTGGAATATAGGAAGAGTTATATTAGAGGCTCAAGAAAGACAAGGTTGGGGAGCTAAGATTATTGATAATATAGCTAAAGAGATTAAAAATGAATTTCCTGAACTAAAAGGCTTTTCATTAAGAAATTTAAAGTATATGAGAAAATTTGCAGAAGAATATAATGATTTTCAATTTGTGCAAGAGGTACTTGCACAAATTACTTGGTATCATAATATTACTTTATTAGATAAAGTAAAGGATAAAGATAAACGAATTTGGTATGTTAGGAAAAATATAGAGAATGGATGGAGTAGAAATACTTTGGTTCATCAAATAGAAAGTAACTTGTATGATAGGCAAAACAATGAAATAAAAACAGCAAATTTTATAGATAAATTAGAAGCACCTAATAATAAGTTGGCATTAGATACATTAAAAGATCCATATATATTTGATTTTATTACTATGACTGAGGATATGAATGAAAGAGATATAGAGAATCAATTAGTAAAGAAGGTTACAAAATTATTGCTAGAACTTGGTTCTGGTTTTGCGTTCATAGGTAATCAATATAAACTTGAAGTAGGTGGAGATGACTACTACTTAGATTTATTATTTTATAATTTAAGGCTTAGGTGTTATGTGGTTATCGAATTAAAGACAGGGAAATTCAAGCCTGAGTATGCAGGTAAGTTAAACTTTTATTTATCAGCAGTAGATGATATTTTAAAAACAGAAATTGATAATCCGTCAATAGGAATAATTTTGTGTAAGGAAAAGAATAGGTTAGTAGCAGAATATTCATTGAAAGATATGACAAAACCAATAGGAGTAAGTGAATATAAGTTGTTAGAGAAGATACCAGAAGAATTAAAAGGGACATTGCCTTCTATTGAGGAAATCGAAGGTACACTATAGCTTGAACTTAAATATATTTTTACTTAAAAGGGTAGATTAACTAATGCAAAGATTGTTTAAATGCTCATAAAAGGAGTGTGCCATGTTGTTGGAAAAGAAACTAGCAGAAAAGAGATTAACAGAAGCATATAATAATGCAAAAATTGAATACTTTGATAACAAATCTAAATATATATTTTTCAGCGACTGTCATAGAGGAAATGGTGCGCCAGCTGATGAATTTGCAAAAAATCAGAATATATTTTTATACGCATTAGAGTTCTATTTTAGAAATGGATATACTTATGTAGAAGTTGGAGATGGCGATGAACTTTGGGAAAACTCTAACTTTAAGGAGATAAGATTGGCACATGATGAAGCCTATTCTTTATTGAAAAAGTTCTTTGATTCAAATAGATTGATCATGTTGTACGGCAATCACAATATATGCTTAAAATATTCTAATTTTGTAGAGAAGAATTATTATAGGTTTTACGATGGGTATAACGAAGAACATATTGAATTATTTCCTGGTATTACACCCTATGAAGCAGTAGTGTTTAAGCATAAAGATACAGGACAGGAGATACTAACTGTTCATGGTCATCAAGGAGATAGAATGAATGATAAATTATGGCGTTTTAATAGGCTTACAGTAAGATATTTTTGGAGATATCTTCACTCAATAGGATTCACAAATCCTGCAAGTCCTGTAAAAAATGCTGAAAGGATTCATAAAATCGAACGTATATATAGCAGTTGGATTGAAAAGAACAAAATTATGATAATCTGCGGACATACTCATAGGCCGCATTTTCCCAAAGCTAAAGAACTGCCTTACTTCAATGATGGGTCCTGCGTTAGGGCCAGCGGAATACAAGGTATTGAAATAGATGATGGAAAAATAATGTTGGTTGAATGGAGGGTCAGATACGACTCATCAGGGAACCTTAACATAGATAGAAGAATATTAAGAGGGCCAGAACCAATAGGAAAGTTTGATTTAAGAAATAATGAATATATACTGAAATCAGAAAAAATGAATCTATAGTTAAGATATCCCATGTACTTTTTACTGGACAACTAAAATAGCATAACGACAACTCATTTGATAGTTAATATGAATAGTTTACTTAAGTACAAGTGTTTAGCCTAGTTGCTTATATATTGATTTTGAAGGGGTAATAAATTATTTTTGAGAAAAATAATATAGAATTGATTTAAATATTGTATTATGATAAAATCGCTTTATAAGTTGAAGCTTAAAATAATTAAATAATTATTTAGTTTTCTAGGGTTCCGCAGTTTACCACTGGCAGGTCCAAGAGAAAACGCACAGATAACTGTGTACACGGAAGGATAAAAGCCTGGGAGATATTTTTTATAATATTTCTTTTGGCTTTTTTATTTTTGCCTACTTTAAAGTTATGTCAGGAAATATTATCATTAATAAGCTGTAAGATAAAAATACACTGATTTAAAGAATTCAAGCAATAAAAATTATTAGTGGGTACTTATAAAAGAAAGGATGAAGATAAAGATGGCAGAAAAAATATTAACAATGAAATTACTAAAAGAAAAATATGGAGTTTGTAGATTAGATAAAACTGAATTAATTCCTAAGTGGGCGCAAAGTTGTCAATTCTTTTCTATAACAAGGACATCAGATGAGTTATCAATAGTTTGCTCTGAAGATAATATTCCTAGTGATATAAAGTGTGAAAAAGATTGGAGAGCATTAAAGGTTGAAGGTCCGTTGGATTTTTCTTTAGTTGGAATCCTTGCCTCCATTAGCACGATACTAGCCCAAAAGGGTATAAGCATATTTGTTATTTCTACTTATGATACAGATTATATTCTTGTTAAAAATAAGGACATTGATAATGCCATAAGTTCGCTTAGTGATGAAAAATATGAAATTATATATTAAAAGATATAATTAAGAATATAGATATTTATATATAGAGGGTATAACAGAATATTTAATGATGAAGCTGAAAGAAGAAAATGGAGAGTAAAATGATAGATTTAAAAACTAGAGCGAAAAAATTAAAATCAGATATACCTGCTGTATTTATTGCTTTGAGGAAGAAAGAAACACCAGTAATAGCAAAGCTTTTTGCAGGAATTACAATTGGATATGCTCTATCACCTATTGATTTTATACCAGATTTTATACCAGTTATAGGTTTATTAGACGACATAATTTTGCTTCCGATACTTGTTGCAATAACGATAAAACTTATACCAAAAGAAGTATTTCAGCAATGTAGAATTGAAGCAGAAAACTTATGGAGAAAAGGCAAACCTAAAAGGTGGTATTTTGCCATACCAATTTTATTACTATGGATAATATTGATATTACTAGTTATTAAAATTAATCAAAGTTAAATTTAACGGTATGTGGAAAAATAATTATAAAGTAGAGTTTGTGTAGCAGTAATATCAATAGGTATTACTGCTATTTAATATATGTATATAAAAATGTTTATTGGGAAAGACAAGAAATGTTGTGATTAAAATGGCATTTTATTATTAAGTACATTGCATTATTAGGTACTGTGTGTTAATATGGTTGCAGGAGGGGACATATGGAAATTGATAAAGAGATGTTAAAAGGTTATATTGATACTATTTTGATGAGTTTAATTAAAGATAGCCCCATGTATGGATATGAGTTAGCAAAACGAGTAAGAGATATTAGTGAAGAAACATTTGAATTAAAGGAAGGAACCCTTTATTTATCACTTAAACGTCTTGAAAAGAACGGATATGTGAAATCCTACTGGGAAGACAGTGAAAGTGGAGGAGGAAGACGTAAATATTATTCTATTACAGAAGAAGGCATAAGTTATATTCTAAAGAAAAACCAGCAGTGGATATTTATGAGAAATCTAATAGATAAATTTATGGAGGGTATAGATGATGGAAAGTAATATGAATATAAGTAAAGAGCTATCTGATAGAATAAAAAAATTTGTTAAAAAGTGTTCAAAGAATATATCGGAAGATAAAACTGTTGTTAAAGATTTCGAGGATGAAATGAGTGTAAATCTAGAAAGTAGTATAGTTGAACTTATCAAAGAGGGACACAGCGAAGAAGAGGCATTTAATATAGCCATAAAAAGATTTGGAGATGCGAATCAAATACAAAATGAATTAATTGGAATATTTAAGATTGAAAAGAAATTCGAAAAAGTCATTCTAATGGCAGCTATAGTATCGTTAATTGTTTCATTAATGACTTTTACAGTACATAGAATAGTGCATAAAGATTTTTCATTAATAGTCCCAGCTGAATTTGAAGCTGCTGTAAATGAAAAGATTAAGTCAGGGGAAGATATATCTTCTGAGGAAGTAAATAAGTTGATCACAAAGTATAAAAGTAAGTTTAGATATGTTACTTTAACTAAAACAGCTGGTAACGGTGAATTGGATACAATATACCCAGAAGGCTTTTCAATAGAAGAAATTAAAAATGATACTGAGGATTTTTTATCTACTTATGTTAGGTCTCCTGAGGGTATTGAATGGACACTTAGATTTGGATTTAACCTTGATGGATTTCATTTAGGAGTTCCTATATTATTAAGACAAATTGCAGTAAGCACTTTGGCAGTGTATTGGGTGCTATTTGGAGTTTGGAGTGTAATTTATGCTTTTCACAAAAAAAGGTTAGGTTTTCCTTGGATAATAGTCTTCTTTACATTAAATATAGTAGGTTATATTATATTCGAACTTGATTACAAAATGAAGCTTAAACTGAAAACAGCATAAGAGTATTCTTAGGAATAAAGCTTAATTAAATATAGTAGAAAAGTTAGATTTTTATGTAGAAAAGATAGGATTTTATAATGAAGGTTTAGCATACAAGTATTTAAAGATAAATGGAAGATGGGAAGACCATATACATATGGTGGTATTAAATGATAAAATGTAGTAAAGTTTTGAAATTTTAGGGGGATAATTATGTTTCAATTTAATTCTGAAGATGCAAAGTGGTTTTTTAAACCTGAAAATTATTCAATAGAAAAAGATAGGGTGGAAATTACAACAGAGCCTAATACTGATTTTTGGCAAAGAACTTATTATGGATTTAGAAATGATAATGCGCATGTACTTTATGTTACAACGGACGAAAAGTACTTTTCATTCACAGTAAAAGCAGAGTTTAACAGTACAGCTTTGTTTGATCAATGTGGAGTTGCAATTTATCAAGATAGTGAAAATTGGGTGAAGGCAGGAATAGAATTTCATGATAATAACACTGCTTGGCTTGGTAGTGTTGTAACAAATAATGGTTACTCTGATTGGGCTACTACTGATGTTGGAGCTTTTGTAAAATCTATGTGGTATAGGTTGAGCAGACGAGGAAGTGACTATTGTATTGAAAACTCTTTTGATGGTATAAACTTTAAGCAGATGAGAATTTTTCATTTCTTTGAAGGCGCAGAGGAAATAAATATTGGTTTATATGCATGTTCACCAACGGATAATTCCTTCAAGGCTACATTTACAGAGATGAAAGTTACAGAATGTCTATGGAAGGAACATAAAATATAGAGTGGCTGACCCAAGAATCCTTAAGGATTTATTTGAGGAATGACTTTTGAGGAAATATAATAAAAAAGGAATTAATTTACGAAAGAAAGACGGACCACATATGAAAAAATTTATCGGATTTAGAATATTGAAAACAGCAATTGGCTCATCACTTGCTATTATTATAGCTCAATATTTGGGTTTGAAATATGCTGTAGCTGCTGGGGTTATAACTATACTGAGCATTCAAAATACTAAAAAAACTTCTATAAAGCTAGCTTTTCAAAGACTCCAATCTACTGTCTTAGCTTTATTGGTTTCAAGTATATTGTTCTTTATTTTTGGATATAATCCTTTCGTTTTTGGGTTATATCTAATTATTTTTATTCCTATTACTGTGATTTTAAAAATTACAGATGGAATTGTTGTTAGTTCAGTTTTAGTTACTCATCTATTAGCAGAAAAGTCTATCTCTATGTTTTTAATAACAAACGAGTTTTTACTTATGATTGTTGGTGCTGGTATAGGTATTATTTTAAATATTCATATGCCTAAAATTGAAAATGAAATTAAAGAGCTTCAAGAAAATATAGAAGAACATATGCGAAAAATTCTGTTCTACATGGCAAAAGATCTGAGAAATCAAGCAGTACACATAGATGAAGAAATCTTATTTAATGAATTAGAAAACATATTAGTAGAAGGTAAAGATAGGGCTTATAGACATTTAAATAATTATATTATGAGTAATGATGCGAAATATAATGAGATAAAATATTATGTTAAGTATATGGAAATGAGGACTCTACAGTATGAAGTTCTAAAATATATGAGAAGTCATTTTATAAAATTCTATATGACTTTAGAGCACACAGAAATTGTAGCTAAATTCACAGAAAAGGTAGCATCAAATTTTGGAGAATATAACACTGCTGAAGAACTCTTAATTGAACTACACGCAATTATATTTATGTTTAAGGTTCAAGAACTTCCACAGACAAGAGATGAATTTGAAAATAGAGCGATGCTTTTTCAATTTTTGAACGATATGGAAGCACTTTTAGTGTTAAAAAAGAATTTCTGGACAAATCACAAGCTTAATGAAGCTGTAGGTGACAAAAAATTATAAAATACCTAGGAGCATGGTGGCATTTTCATATAGAAATTGCTATTCGGCATTTTAAAATTGTTGTTATGGTATATATTCAGCAGTTGATAAGAATGAAACTTTATAAAAGTATACATTTTATAGGCATATATGTGTTGAGACGATCAATACATATATGCCTTTTGTATAAAAATTAAATGTTATAATATTTAATTCAAAATCAAGTTGATAATTAACCGTAAATTCAACATATATATATTCATTTCTTCAAATAATGATATATAATTAGTAATACTATAACTATTGCTATATACCAAAGGTTAGGGAGGTACCAATGTATAAATTATTATTGGTTGATGATGAAGAAGAAGTGAGACAAGGAATTGTAAAGAAAATAGAGTGGGAAAAGTACGGCTTTGAACTGGTTGGAGAAGCGGAAAATGGTAGAGAGGCTTTAGAGATAGCCGAAAAGGTAATGCCAGATGTAGTGATTACTGATATAAAGATGCCTTTTATGGATGGGATTAAGCTATCACAAGAACTTAGAAAAAGCATTCCTACTACTAAAATAGTAATATTAACAGGTTTTGATGAATTTGAGTATGCCCAGAAGGCGATAAATCTAAGAGTAATTGAATACGCATTAAAACCTATTTCTTCAGATGAACTTATAGATATTCTTTTAAGGCTTAAAACACAGCTTGATGAAGAGATTTCAGAAAAAGAAAATACAGAGTTATTACGAGCTCACTATACAAAGAGTTTACCAATTTTAAAGGAAAAGTTTTTTTCATCGTTGATAACAAATAGTTTGGAAAAAGATGAGATATACGAAAAGTGCAAAAATTATGATATTAAATTAGCAGGCAACTTTTTTACGGTAGCAGTTATAAGTATTGATGATAGTATTCTAAAAGGTAAACATAGGTATAAATTCGGTGAAGAGGCAGAATTAATCATATATGCTGTTTTAAACGTAGTAACTGAAATTGGGTTTATGCATGATATTCATAATATTTTTATTCATAATGATAGGATTGTATTAATAATTTCTGCTGAAGAAGAAAAAGCTGAAACTGTTATTAGAGAAATGTTATCAATCCTTGAAGAAATACGACAAAGTATTGAAAAGTATTTAATGCTTGAAGTTACAATTGGTCTTGGAACAATGGAGACAGATACTTCTATGATTTCTAACTCGTGGGTTAATGCTATGGCTGCATTAGATTATAGGTTGATTTTAGGTAGTAACAGAATTATATGGATCGAAGATATAGAGCCAGGTAGTAAAGATAAGATTATCTTCGATAAAAATATGGAACACGAGATGGAAAGTTCTATAAAGGTTGGCACGGAAGTTGAGGTCAGTGAAACTATAGACAGAATGTTTGATAAGCTTACTGATACTAAAGCTTCTTTTAAGGATTATCAGATATACCTTCTCGAAATGCTTACTGCTATACTTAAGGCTGCTCAGAGTTCTAATGTGGATTTAGCCTCTATATTTGGAAGAGATTATAATATTTTTGTTGAGTTATATAGTTTCAATGACCTAAAACACGTAAAAACCTGGCTTAAGGAAATATCTCTGAAAATAATGAGTCATATTATGAAGGATAGGAAAGATACTTGTGAACTTTTAATTGAAAAAGCAAAGGACTATATCCATAGGAACTACAGTGATAGTGAACTTAACATCAATGATTTGTGCAATCACTTACATATAAGTCAGACGTATTTTAGTCTCTTATTCAAGAAAGAAACTAAAATGACTTTCATCAACTATTTGACTTCCATAAGGATGGATGAAGCAAAGCAGCTTCTTAAAACTACCGATATGAAGACATTTGAGGTGGCAAGAAAAGTAGGATATTCAGAGCCTAATTATTTTAGTTACAGTTTTAAAAGGTATCTTGGGATGTCACCATCAGAATATAGGAGTGGGAAGACTAGTTAAGGAGATGAAGCTTTGGAGAATGACGTTATTACTAGAGTTTTAAAGAAGCCCTTTCAGCGATTGATGAAAGCGATAAAGCTAAAAAGCATTCAATTTATTATAACGATATCTTTTACGGCTGTAACAATTTTAGCAATGCTTTTTGTAGGGATTATAAGCTATAGCAAGTTTGCTGATACCTCAGAAAAAAATGCTGCATCAGCAATTCAGGAGTTAGTTGATCAGATAAATTCTAATATAGAATATTATTTAAACAGCATGGTTAACGTTTCTAATCTTTTGAGTAACAATATTTATCTAAACCCCAATATTCAAAACAGCAATCTTATGGATCAGATGAATGTTATACAAAGCACTCGTAATGACATTACTACACTAGCAGTATTTTCAGAAACTGGAGAACTTCTTCTTGGTACTTCTAAAGTTCAATTAAAGTCTGGTGCTGATATTACATCACAAGGATGGTTTGAAAATGCATTGAACAAATCTGGTAACCTTATTTTTTCGCTACCACATGTTCAGAATCTTTTTCAAGGAAAATATGATTGGGTTGTTTCATTAAGTAGGACTATTGATTATACTGATGGGAATACAACAAGGCATGGAGTGCTTCTTGTGGATATGAATTATAGTAATATAAGTCAGTTGTGTCAGAATGTGAGTATAGGGAAAAATGGGTATTTATACATTGTGGATTCTGAAAACGATATAATATACCATCCTCAGCAACAACTTATCAATATAGGTCTTAAAAAAGAAAAGAATCAGGATTACCTTGGCAGTTATATTGAAAATTCTGATGAGGGTAAGCAACTTGTGACTATAAAAACTGTTAAATATACAAATTGGAAAGTTGTTGCGGTGGCAAATGTCTCAGAAATCGTGGCATCAAAAAAAGAAATTATGAACTTCGTTATATGGATTTTAATTTCTTGTATTCTACTAATCGTGCTAACATTCTCGTTTATTTCTGCAAAGATATCACAACCAATAAAGCAGTTAGAGAAATCCATGAAAAAGGTTGAAGAAGGAAACTTTGATATTCAGATAGACGCAAAGGGTGAAGACGAAGTTGTAAAGCTATCCCAAGCCTTTAATTTAATGTTGTCAAAGGTTAGGTCTCTCATGAGTCAAATTGTGATAGAACAAGAGTCAAAACGAAAAAGTGAATTAGATGCACTTCAATCTCAGATCAATCCTCATTTTTTGTATAATACTTTAGATTCTATTGTTTGGATGGCGGAGAATGGTAAAAGTCAAGATGTTATAACAATGGTAACTTCTTTAGCTAAATTGTTTAGAATAAGTATTAGTAAAGGCCGAAATATTATCTCAGTTGAGCAAGAAATAGAGCATGCAAGAAATTATCTTATAATTCAAAAGATTAGGTTCAAGAATAAATTTACTTATGACATAGAAACTGATCCAGAGACAATGCACTTAAAAACAACAAAGTTAATTCTGCAGCCACTGATAGAAAATTCTATTTACCATGGGATAGAGTATATGCAGGATCAAGGATACATTAAAATAAGCACTTCTATTGTTGATGGAAAACTGTTATTTGAGATTAGTGATAATGGGCTTGGAATAGAGCCTGAAAAACTTCCGCATCTACTTGAATATGAGACTGAACCAAAAGCTGGTTCTGGCATAGGTGTGAAGAATGTTCATGAAAGGATTCAGCTGACTTATGGAAAAGAGTATGGTCTTGAGATAAAAAGTGAGCTAGAAGAAGGCACTAACATAAAAATATGGTTACCTATAGTAGAAATTTAAGTGAAGAGGTTAACGATGAAGATTAAAATCAATTTTAACATTAAGTGGATTATATTTATAGCTCTATTGATCTCTATAATAGTTTTTCCTTTCTATTATCAGAAAAGAATCTCCACACAAAATGAGAAGATTAAAAACATAAGCCTTATTCTTTTAAATCAGAGTGATGATTACTGGAAAAATGTAAAGCTTGGTGCTGAGACAGCGGCAAAAGAGTTCGATATTAAACTGAATATTGTTGCTCCTGAAGACGGAGGTGATATTACAATCCAGCAAAACCTTATAAATGAAGCAGTAGCAATGAAAGTGGATGCTTTATTATTGGTACCCAGTAGTTTTCAGGAACTTGTGGAACCAGTTGAAGCTGCAGTTAACAAAGGTATAATTGTAATGACTGTAGATAGTAAAGTAAATACGGCAAAGATAGCGTGCTGTATAGCAACAGATAATCTAAGTGCGGGTAAAAGTGCAGGAGAAAAACTTGTAAGTCTTGCAAGAATGAATTCAGTGGCTGCTATTGTAGGCTTTGATAAAAAAACAGGTAGTAATGAATTTGATAGATATAAGGGGATAAAAGAAGTTACCAAAGATTATAAAGAAATACAAGTAATTGATAGGTGGTGCGACATTAAAGATTCAAATGGAGCTGAAAGGATAGCGAAGGAATTAATATCAAATAATGAAGATATATCGGTGATAATTGCTCTAAACTATAAAGCTTCAATTGGTGTAGCAAGAGCTATAGAAAAGTTAGGCTTGAAAGGAAAGATAAAAGTAGTGGCCTTTGATGGTGATTATCAAGAAGTTAAATATATGGAAGATGGAACAATACAATCTGTGGTTATACAGAGTCCTTTTAGCATGGGATATTTAGCTGTTAAAAATGCGGTTTTAAAGCTACAAGGAAAAAGTATTCCAAGGTATATTGAAAGTGGATTTACTGTTATTGATAATGATGCCATATATTTGCCTGAAAATCAGAAGATTCTATTCCCATTTACTCAGTGATCGGTAATTGAAAGTTTATAAAAAATCTATATAAATAAACTAATTTAGCATTGAACTTATGGAAAACCTATTTTAAGTCTGATATTTAATGTTAAGACTGATAGATTTAATGGGTGAGTGGGATTTTTAGATTAGATATTTACATATAAGTATAGGAGACAAAGGATGAAAAATAGTAAAAGTACAAGAGTTTATTTAATTGTATTTATAGCATTAGTAATAATAACATTTTTCATAGTAAGCATGAACAGAAATATTTTTATGGAAATTGGTTATAAAGATGGATTCCCTAAAATTGGAGCGGTTATTTATAAATATGATGATACTTTTATATCTTATGTAAGCGAGAGCATGGAAGAAACTTCTTTTGGGAAAGCAGCCCTGAATGTTCAAGACTCACAAAACGACCAATCAAGGCAATTTCAACAGATTGATGAGATGATTGATGATAAAGTACGAGTTCTTGTAGTGAATCTTGTAGAGCCTACAGCTGCTGAAACAATTATAAACAAAGCGAAAAATGCTGAAGTGCCAGTAATTTTTTTTAATAAGGAACCAGAAGCCTCTGTTCTAAAAAGTTATAGTAATGCTTGGTATGTAGGTGCAGATTCTTCAGAAGCTGGAATTCTTCAAGGTAAAATGATAGCTAAATTATGGAGAAAGAACTTGCAATGGGATAAAGACAAGGATGGAATTCTTTCTTATGTTTTACTAAAAGGAGAACCTGGCCACCCAGACGCAGAAATAAGAGCAAAATATGTAATAGACGAAATAAAAAATTCAGGTATACAAGTAAGAGAATTGGATTCCCATTATGCCATGTGGGATGAAGTAAGGGCACGGGGAAAGATGGATCAATGGATAGCACAGTTCGGCAATAATATTGAATTTGTCATATCAAATAATGACACTATGGCAATAGGTGCAATTAACTCTCTTGAAAAGAATGGATATATGTCAGGGGATAATTTTGTTCCAGTGGTTGGTGTTGATGCAATTCAGGAAGCCATACAGGAAATTACTGAAGGGAAAATGGTGGGTACAGTACTCAATGATGCAAAAAAACAGGGTGCTGCAGTAATAAATCTTGCTATAAATGCGTCAAAAGGTGATGATATTCTTAAAGGAACAGCTTTTGTTATGGGGTCTGATAAATCAGTAAGGGTACCTTATGTAGCTATTACAAAAGATAATTTAGACGTTGCAAAAGAAGCTTATAAATATTAGATTTTATATATGAAAAATAAGAGTAAATAGAGTATGTTTATAGCATATTTTATTTACTCTTATAAATTTAATGCTGGATTATTGGAGAAGTGTACAATTTTAAAGAGAGTAGAATTTTAATATATCAGTGTAGAATTTTGCATTCTATTAACATATTGGACATGTTAATATTAGTCCATGAAAACGATTATAACAACAATTCTTAGGGGGAACTACAAATGAAAAAAATTATAACTCTTGTATTAATGGCAACTATAGCTACAACAGCATTAACAGGGTGTTCAAGTTCAGGTTCAAAAGCAGATTCAGGGGATAAAAAAGTAACCATAGGAACTACAATTTATAAGTTTGACGATACTTTTATGACTGGAGTACGTAATTCAATCACAAGTCAAGCTTCAACTGATAATGTAACTGCTGACATAGTTGATAGTCAAAATTCAACATCAACTCAAAATGATAAAATCGACTTATTTATCACAAAGAAAGTTAGTGCACTAGCTATTAATCCAGTTGATCCTAAAGCTTCTAGCACAATTATCAGCAAAGCAAAATCAGCTAATATTCCAATAGTATTCTTTAATCGTGTACCTTCAGAATCAGATATGAATAGCTGGGATAAGCTATATTATGTAGGAGCTAAGCCTGAACAATCAGGTACAATTCAAGGGAAAATCATGGCAGAATATTGGAAAGCACATCCTGAAGCAGATAAGAATCATGATGGTGTTATTGATTATGTAATGCTTACAGGGGAACCAGGAAATTCTGATGCTATAGCAAGGACAAAATATTCTATAGATGAATTAACAACACAAGGAATAAAATCAAATCAATTAGCAACTGATACAGGTATGTGGGATCGTGTAAAAGCGCAGGATAAAATGCAGTCTTTCTTAACTTCAAAAGGAGACCAGATAGAAGCAGTTTTCGCAAATAATGATGATATGGCACTTGGTGCAATAGAAGCATTAAAAGCAGCAGGATACTTCACTGGCGGGAAATATATCCCAGTTGTAGGTGTTGATGCTACAGCACCAGGAGTTAAAGCTATAGAAGATGGAACAATGCTTGGAACAGTTTTAAATGATGCTAAAAATCAAGGTATAGCAACACTTAAAATTGCGGAAGTAGTAGGAAAAGGAGAAACACCTTCTAAAGATAACACAGGTTATGACATAGTTGACGGAAAATATGTATGGATAGATTATAAAAAGATTACAAAAGACAATATAAGTGATGCAAAGTAGTTTCTGAAGCAATATGAATTTAGATTCAATCAAGGATAACAAGAGAAGTTAGTCCTTGATTGAATTAAATCAAGATTCAGGAATTCTTTTTGGAGGTATGAGATAATGGAGAACAATTATTTGCTTGAGCTAAGAAATATATCTAAAGAGTTTCCTGGTGTAAAAGCATTGGATGATGTAACACTTAAAATCAGACCAGGTTCAGTACATGCCCTAATGGGGGAGAATGGAGCAGGAAAATCCACCTTGATGAAATGCCTCTTTGGTATATATAAACAGGACCAAGGAGAAATAATCCTAGAGGGTAAAAAAATAGAGGTGAACAATTCCAAGGAAGCTTTAGATAATGGGATTGCTATGATCCATCAAGAGCTTCATCCTGTTAGATTTCGTAATGTTATGGAAAACATGTGGTTAGGACGACTTCCACTTAAAGGCGTAGGACCTTTTAAATTAGTTGACAGCAAAAAAATGCACAACGATACTGTAGAACTTTTTAAAAAATTAGAAATCAATGTAGAACCTGATGTTATTGTAGATACGCTTTCAGTTTCAATTGTGCAACAAATGGAGATAGCAAAAGCTGTATCGTACAACGCGAAGGTTATAGTAATGGACGAACCAACTTCGTCTTTAACAGAAACAGAAGTTGCTCACCTTTTTAAAATAATTCGTGATCTTCAAAAGCAAGGGGTTTCAATTATTTATATATCTCATAAGATGGAAGAAATCCTTCAGATATCAGATGAAGTAACAATAATGAGAGATGGAAAATATATAGGTACATGGGCTGCCAAGGAGCTGACTACAGATCTTATAATAAAAAGAATGGTTGGTCGTGACCTAACAAATAGATTCCCAGAAAAAAATACTATTCCTGGGGATGTAATCTTAAAAGTTGAAAATTTCACCTCTCCATTTCCAAAATCCTTTAAGGATGTTTCCTTTGATCTTAAAAAGGGGGAAATACTTGGAGTAGGAGGTCTTGTTGGAGCTCAGAGAACAGAGCTTATGGAAGCTATATTTGGGCTTAGAAGCATTGAAACAGGTACAATTAGCGTAAATGGTAAAGAGGTTAAAATAAAAAATCCAATGGATGCAAAAAAGAATAAGATAGCACTTTTAACTGAAGAGCGAAGAGTTACTGGTATTTTCCCAGTATTATCTTTAACAGAAAATACTACTATCGCTAGTCAAGATAATTATCTGACAACATTAAGACTATTAAATGATAGAAAACGTAAAGAAGATACAAAGAAAAATATCGAAAAATTGAAAGTAAAAACACCTTCAGAAAAGGAATTTATAATGAATTTATCTGGTGGAAATCAGCAGAAGGTGCTTATTGGCAGATGGCTTCTTACAGAGCCAGATATACTTATTCTTGATGAGCCTACTAGAGGGATAGATGTAGGTGCTAAATTCGAGATATATTCCCTTATGGTCGAACTTACAAAACAGGGTAAGAGCATCATAATGATATCATCTGAATTACCAGAACTTTTAGGAATGTCAGATAGAGTAATGGTCATGTGTGAAGGAAAGCTTGCAGGTATTGTAGAAGGCAAGGCTGCTACAGAAGAAGAGATAATGTCGTTAGCAACAAAGTATATGAAGTAAGCTTAGGAGGAAAAGTAAATGGAAGCGATTAACAAGAAAAAAGTCCAGGGATTTTTCAAGCAGAATGCTATATTTATAGTTTTAGTAGTTCTTATATTAGCTATAGCTATAAAGGATTCAAGCTTTATCTCTGTAGATGTTTTTAAGAATATCCTTATTCAAAGTTCAACAAGAGTAATAATAGCTCTAGGAGCTGCATTTATAATTTTAACTGGTGGAGCAGATTTATCTGCAGGGCGTATGGTAGGTTTTTCAGCAGTTATATCAGCATCAATGCTTCAAGCATCAGATTACCCAAATAAGTTTTTCCCTAATTTAGGTGAATTAAATATTCTTGTACCAATTCTTGTAGCAATTGCAATTGGTGCATTAGTAGGAGCACTTAATGGTTTTATAGTATCAAGATTTCAGGTTCCTGCCTTTATAACAACTCTTGGTACAATGGTTATCATATATGGAGCAAACTCTTTATATTTTGATCTTCCTCCAAATAATTCACAACCAATTGGTGGATTAAGATCAGATTTTTCAAACTTAGGAACAGGATCATTTTTAGGAATACCATATGTAGTAATTATAGCTATTGTAGTAACTGGAGTAATATATGTTGTTTTAAATAAAACAAAACTAGGTAAAGATATATACGCAATTGGTGGAAATAAAGAAGCAGCAGTTGTTTCTGGTATAAATGTGAAAAGCAGTATCATGAAGTTATACATGATAGCTGGTGTTTTATATGCTATAGCTGGTATCCTTGAAGCTGCAAGAACAGGTGGAGCAACAAATAACTATGGTAATGGTTATGAACTTGATGCTATAGCAGCCTGCGTTGTTGGTGGATGGTCAGTTTCAGGTGGTGTTGGTACTGTACCTGGAGCTGTAGTTGGAGTTCTTATATTTACAGTAATAAACTATGGACTTACTTTTATAGGTGTTGGACCATATTGGCAACAAATTATAAAAGGTGTTATTATAGTTGCAGCTGTTGCTGTTGATATAAGAAAATATCTTAGAAAGAAATAGAATTTGCATAAAAAGAAGCTTGTTAAAAAACAGGCTTCTTTTTATTGTGTATACATTTATTATTTTAGATGAATAAATGGTAATTTTTTCTATTATCCAACATTAAATACTATATTTAGGATAATGGTATTAAGTATGATGTTTTTTATTTCAATGAGCCCAAATATGAAATATAATATAATGGAACAACATACCTGGAAATCATGAATGAGTTTTCAAGAAAATATTCGAATATCTCTACATAAGGAATTTTAAAAATAGTATAGGCAAAGATTAATATCTATTTTGGAGTATGAGTATTTTTGAAGATTGGTTAAGGAGAGGAAAGAGAGGTATGAAGATGAACATGAATAATAATGAATTTGATTCACAATTTTGCAATGTAAGGTACATAGAAAAAGACAATGTAGTATTATCAACATGGAAAAAGTTTTGCTGTTATGATGACTATAGAAAGCCAACATCTTTTGCCTTGGAATTGCTTAAGAAATATCCAAAGAGTAATTTTGTTGTAGATGCAAGAAATGGATTTGAAGATGAAAAAGAAGATGTTCAGTGGGGGTTCTCTGTGCTATTGCCTGCTATGTCTAATACTGATTGTAAAAATGTAGTCTTTATTATGAATGAAACAAATGAAATTGAAGATGAAATGGATATGTGGACAAAAGAGTTTACTAAATACTTCAAAGTGTATAAAGTGAAGTGCTATGAAGAGGCAGTACAACTTCGGGTTAAATAGAAATATTAATTCTAAGTAGAGTGAACTTATTTAAATGATATTCAATATATAATGAGTTTTGATTTAAAAGGTAAGCAAAGTGTTTATATATAAGAATTTTAATAGTTATAGTAGTTCTGATATATCTGCACAAAGTCAAGTATATTAAATGAACTTAGGTTACTTATTGGGACACTTATGTATAAGGTATACCTTTAGATATTTTTAGTATGATAATGAATAATTAATATAAAACACATAAAAAATTACATAAATATTATTGACAGGGAATAATTCTCCTTATATAATGGAAACGTAACCACTTAATCGTTTACAATTAATTTGAATAGTTTTTGGACAAGTCGAGACAGAAAGTTATATTAAACCTTGGTATGAGAATTATGAAAGAGTTGTAATTTGCAAATTGGAACCGGTTCAATTACAATTCACAAGCTGAAATTATAATTTTTAATTATTTTCAATATGTCCATGAATTTATTATGTGGTTTCAATAATAAGATTAATATAAAGAAAAAGGGAGAGTATTTATTATGCTTAAATCAAAATTAAGAAATATATCTTTAGCGTTAGCTTTAGTTCTTGCACCAACCACTGCTTTAGTGGCATTACAAACACCTGTAACAGTATTTGCTGCTGGTGATGCTACTGGTGTTACAGCAGACATGGCAACTATTTTAAAAAATCAACAAACAGATGGTGGTTGGCTTAAGTATTATGGCGAAAAAAGTGGAGATTGGGCAAAGTCAACTATTGACAACAAAGCTACTTACACAGAAATAAGAAGATTAGCAGCTGAGTACATCAAGACAAAAGATGCAAAATATTCTGCTGCAGCTATAAAAGGAATTAACTTCTTGTTAAATATGCAATATGCTAATGGAGGATGGCCACAAGTTTATAAGGGTTCAGGTTATCACACACACATTACTTTCAATGATGATGCAATGATTAATGTAATGTATCTTTTAGATGAAGTTGCAAACAAGAAAGGCAACTTTTCATTTGTAGATAATACTTTAGCTGCTAAATGTAAAGCATCTGTTGATAAAGGAGTAAATTGTATATTAAAAACTCAAGTTGTTGTTAATGGAAAGTTAACAGCTTGGGGACAACAACATGATGAAAATACTTTAAAACCTACATATGCAAGAGCTTATGAAGTTCCATCTCTTTGTACTACTGAAAGTGTAACTATTGTAAAGTTCCTAAAGACTAGAAAGTCTACTCCTCAAATAGCGGCTTCTATTAAAGCTGCTACAGATTGGTTTGCAAAAGTTAAAATTGTTGGAATAAAAGCAACAAGAACAAAAACAGATACTGTAATTACAAAAGATCCTAATTCAGTTATCTGGGCTCGTTTTTATGAAATCGGAACTGACAAACCTATATTTGTAAACCGTAAAGGTGAAGTAAAATATAATATTAGCGAAATTGAACAAGAAAGAAGAGCTGGATATGCATGGTATAATACAAGTCCTGCTTCTTTGATAAAATAATATATAGATGATATAAAAAGTTTATACTAGTGATAGTATAGACTTTTTACTTTTTTATAATATTTGTAGGACTAGAAAATGATATTATATTGAAAGATAGAATAATATAATTTTGCAGAAGTTTTTTCAAGGTGAGTCAAGGATATATAATTTAGTTTATACATAGTGGTGTATAATAGAAAAACAGCAATAATATTTAGAAATAAATACTATTGCTGTTCTTCTGTAGTTTTAAATTGTTTGAACAAAGTTGAAGTTTGAATAAATAGTTATATTTTCATAATAACACCTATCATTCAATTATATTATATATACGCAATATTGATTAATCAAGCAAATATTTCAAATTAGCGACAAATCGTATGCAGTAAGTAAAGGTTTTTTATAAGGATAACTTTTTAACATTTTGGAATAATAATGTTGATATTAATAAAGCCAATAAAAAATTAGTTGGTTAATAAATCGCTTAATCAATTAATTGAAACAATGTTTTGAATAAAATATTGTAGAGGAAGTGGTTTAATGAAAGTTGAAGGGTACTTTAGCAATATAAAAGAAGCAAATGAAACTGTTGAGAAACTTAATAATCAAGGATTTAAAGGTGCTTTTGTGGATATAAATGACCATAGAAGTAGTGCATATTCCCAAAGTGGTACTTTAGGTGCTGAAGGTATGTCAAGTTTGTCAGGGGCAGTTTTAGGTAAAAGTAATATCACTGGAGAAAGATCTAGTTCTCCATTAGTTGCAGCAAGTCCGATGGTAAGTGGCATGGGGAATTTTGAAGAAGTAGCAAATGTAGAATGTAAAGTAGTTGTTGATATTAATGATACTGACCTACAAAATGTAAATAATATAATAAGTAGTATGGGTGGAAGTACTAAGAATCCTAATGTTCAAATACCTAAAGGACTTGAGAATATAGATCAGGATGCTTTTATATTTAAGAATCTAAGAAAATAGGTAGTTGAGGAGATGGTGTATAGCACTGTCTCTTCAGTTATATTTTGAATTTTACATATATAAAATTTCTAATGTTAAAAGAGAAATTTTGTATTTTGCAATGAAAACTAACAAGTAGAAAAGATAAATGATATAATATAATAATACTATTTGTTGGAGGATATAAAATGTCTAATGAACGTCTTTTATGGATAGAAAATTATTTGATGGAAAAATATAAGATGCCTAGCCTAGAAAATTTTCTTCAACTTGAAATTGTTAAAATAGATGAAGGGAAAGTTAATTATCGTGCTAAAATTATAGATAAGCATTGCAATCTATATGGAGTTGTACATGGAGGTGTGTTAGCATCTATAATTGATACTGTAATGGGTATCGCATGTATTTCATTAGGAAAAAGAGTAGTAACTACTGATATGAGTGTTAGTTACATTAAAAATGTAGCTGAAGGAAGTACAATTACTGCAGTTGGGCAAGTTATAAGTAATGGGAAAACCATTATGAGAACTGTAGGTCAAGTGTTTGATGAACAGCAACAAATACTTATTAATTCACAGGGTTCTTATTTTGTTATAGGAGATTTTTGTGAAGAGGATTATCCTAAAAAATAATAAATTTAAATGTCATAAATTAAGAAATATATTTTTACTTTATATAAATTTTACGATAATGCTGTAAAAGCACATACAAAGATTTATCATAAAATTTATATTGACAAAGGTAAAAAAATTAAAGATAATTAGTTAGAAGTCTAACAAAAATATTGAGGTATAAAGATGGATAAAACACTTCGCATTGGTAAAGAAGTAATAATTTTTGCTAATAGAATTAAGAGAATGATAAGTAAAGAAGCTTCACAATATGGTGCTACTGGGATTCAATCTAGAATACTTGGTTTTATAAATGAAAACTCAGGGAAAAGAGATATATTTCAAAAGGATATTGAAGAAGAATTTGATATTAGACGATCTTCTGTTACTAGCGTTCTCCAACTTATGGAAAAGAACGGGCTTATCAAGAGAGAAAGTGTTTTAGAAGATGCGAGGCTTAAAAAGATTGTTATCACAGAAAAAGGGCTAGAAATAGATAGAAAAGTGTACGAGTTTATTAATAAGTTTGAGGAATCTTTGAATGAAGAATTAAGTGAAGAGGAAGCAAATACATTGATTTCTTTGATTGACAGATTGTCTAGAAAAATTGCTGATTGAGTTCAGTTTTTTTATAAATAATTAGTTAGAAATCTAACAAAAGGAGGAAAGTTATGATAAAAAAGTTAGCTAGTTATGTTGCAGAATTTAAAAAAGATTCTATTATAACTCCTGTTTTTATTACTCTGGAGGTAATAATGGAAATAATAATTCCATTATTAATGGCAAAAATTATTGATAATGGTATAGGAAAAGGAGATGTAAAATATGTAGCTATTGTTGGAGCATTGATGATAGCAGTATCTTTCTTATCCCTTTCATTTGGTGTATTAGGTGGGGTATATGGTGCAAGAGCGTCTACTGGTTTTGCTAGAAATTTAAGAAAGGCTATGTACTATAATATCCAAAAGTATTCTTTTTCGAATATAGATAAATATTCAACAGCAGGACTTGTTACAAGATTGACTACAGATGTAACAAATGTTCAAAATGCTTTCCAAATGATAATAAGAATATTTGTTAGAGCTCCGCTTATGTTAGTTTCTGCTATGATTATGAGCTTTTATATTAATGCGAAATTATCTTTAATATTTTTAGGTGCAATATTTTTTCTTGGAATTTTATTATATTTTATTATGACTAGTGCTCATCCATATTTCGTAAAGGTCTTTAAAAAATATGATGATTTAAATTCTAGTGTTCAGGAAAATTTAACTGGAATCAGAGCTGTAAAAGCTTATGTAAGGGAAGATTATGAAATAAAGAAATTTTATAAAGCTTCTGAAACCCTATATAACTATTTTATAAGTGCTGAAAGATTAATTATACTTAACGGACCTATAATGCAGTTTACAGTATATGCTTGTACATTACTTTTATCTTGGCTTGGAGCAAAAATGATTGTTTCGAGTTCTATGACTACTGGGGAATTGATGAGCCTATTCGCTTATACTACAAACATATTAATGAGTCTTATGATTCTATCTATGATATTTGTAATGGTTGTTATGTCAAAATCTTCAGCGGAAAGAATTGTAGAAGTTTTAGAGGAAAAAAGCGATTTAGTAAATGGTGAAAATCCTATTTATGAAGTAAAAGATGGGTCAATAACCTTTAAAAATGTTGATTTTAGTTACAACAAAAATAAGGATAATTTTGTTTTACAAAACATTAACTTGAAGATTAATTCTGGGGATACTATAGGGATTATTGGAGGAACGGGTAGTGCTAAATCGAGTCTTGTTCAGCTTATCCCAAGATTATATGATGTAGCAAATGGAGTAGTTGAAGTTGGTGGAATTGATGTTAGGAAATATGATGTTGAAACTCTTAGAGATGAAGTTTCAATGGTATTGCAAAAGAACGTTTTGTTTTCTGGAACTATAAAAGAAAACCTAAGATGGGGAAACAAGGATGCAACTGATGAAGAAATAATTAAAGCGTGTAGACAAGCTCAAGCAGAGGAGTTTATTGAAAATTTCCCTGACAAATACGATACGTTTATCGAACAAGGTGGAACAAATGTATCTGGAGGGCAAAAGCAAAGATTATGTATTGCAAGAGCTCTTTTAAAGAAACCAAAGATATTGATTTTAGATGATTCTACTAGTGCAGTAGATACAAGGACAGATGCATTAATTAGAAAATCTTTTAAAGAAACAATTCCAGATACAACTAAGATCATTATTGCTCAACGTATATCTTCAGTACAAGATGCAGATAAAATCATTGTATTAAATGATGGTGAGATAGATGGTTTTGGAACCCATGAAGAATTATTAAAATCTAATGATATATACCGAGAAGTTTACGAATCACAAGTAAAGGGGGATGATGATAGTGAGTCAAAATAGTAAAGCTAAACCAATGGGTCTTGGAAAGGGTCCAGGACGTGGAAAACCCAACAAAAACTCTTTAAAGATCTTGAAAAGATTGCTTGCTTATGTGCTTAAGGAATACAAGTTATTGTTTTCTATAGTGATAATAACCATCATCATAAGCTCTCTTGCTAATGTTATTGGAACTTTGTTTCTACGAAATTTAATTGATGATTATATAATTCCATTATTAAAGGAATCTTCAGCAAATTTTGAGCCACTATTTAAAATGATAATTTCTATGGCAGTGATTTATCTCGTTGGAGTTTTATCAAATTATGTATATGCCCGCGTGATGATTATAATTTCACAAGGTTCTCTTAAAAAAATAAGAGATGATATGTTTAGTCATATGGAAACTTTACCAATAAGTTTTTTTGATACTAATTCTCATGGCGATTTAATGAGTCTTTATACTAATGATACTGATGCATTAAGGCAAATGATAAGCCAAGGAATACCGCAATTATTAGCGGCCATTATAACTGTAGTTAGCGTATTTATCTCTATGATTTTTTTAAGTATACCGTTGACAGTGGTGCAAGTTCTAATAATTATCTTAATGTTTCAAGTTACTAAATTTGTTGGAGCTAAGAGTGGAAAATATTTTGGACTTCAACAAAGAGATATTGGAGCAGTAAACGGATATATAGAAGAGATGATGGAAGGACAAAAGGTTGTAAAAGTCTTTTGTCATGAAGAAGAAGCAAAGATTAATTTTGATAAATTAAACGACGCCCTTTTTGATAGTGCTAATAATGCAAATAAATATGCAAATGTATTAATGCCTATCATGGGTAACATCGGTTATATAAACTATGTAGCTGTAGCTATTTTGGGTTCTATCCTTGCTATTGGTGATTTTGGTGGATTTACTTTAGGTGCATTAGCTGCATTTTTACAACTAACAAGAAGTTTTAGTCAAACTGTTAATCAAATGGCTCAGCAATTTAACTTCGTTATCATGGCTTTAGCTGGAGCGGAACGTATATTTAAGCTTTTTGATGAGAAAAAAGAAATGGATGAAGGATATGTAACCTTAGTTAATGCAAGAGAAGATGAAAAGGGTAATATAGTAGAGACTAAAGAACGTACTGGGCTTTGGGCTTGGAAGCATCCACATCAAGATGGTACAGTTACTTATACAAAATTACTTGGAGAGGTAGTCTTTAATGATGTTGATTTTGGTTATAATGATGAAAAAATCATATTACACAATATAGATCTTTATGCAAAACAAGGACAAAAGATAGCTTTTGTTGGTGCTACTGGTGCAGGAAAGACTACTATTACAAATTTAATCAATCGTTTCTATGATATCCAAGATGGCAAGATAAGATATGACGGTATTAATATCAACAAAATTAAGAAAGATGATTTAAGAAGTTCTCTTGGTATTGTACTTCAAGATGCTCACTTGTTTACAGGAACTGTTGCAGATAACATTAGATACGGAAAGCTTGATGCCACAGATGAAGAAGTATATGCAGCAGCAAAACTTGCCAATGCAGATCAGTTTATAAAACATCTGCCAAATGGTTATGATACAATTCTAACTGGTGATGGGGGCAACCTTTCACAAGGTCAAAGACAACTATTAACTATTGCTAGAGCAGCTATTGCAGACCCTCCTGTTTTAATACTTGATGAAGCAACCTCTAGTATAGATACCAGAACAGAGAAAATTGTTCAAGAAGGAATGGATAAACTTATGAAAGGAAGAACAGTATTTGTAATTGCTCATAGACTTTCTACTGTTAAAAATTCTGATGTTATCATGGTTCTTGAGCAAGGTAGAATTATTGAAAGAGGAAATCATGAGACTTTGATTGAGCAAAAAGGTAAGTACTATCAACTTTATACTGGAGCTTTTGAATTGTCATAGATATTTTAAATTCAGTATAGCAAAGGCAGATTAATAAATAATATAAGCTAATTTATAAGCGCACCAATGATGGATAAATTGTACTGTATCAAACAGATAGGGTACAATTTATAGGAATCATGGTGCTTTTTCTTATTTATTTGATAATTATTTTAATGTAGAATAAAGGTTTAATCTATACAGTTTAATTGTGCTAAATGCATAGCTTAGATGTAAGCTTAAAAAATATTTTTAGATGATAAGTTCATATAAGTAAAGAAAAGAATTACACTATATTGTATAATGAGTAAGTAATAAGTAAAAATATTTATTTCGTAGATTCAAAGTGGCTAATTGTTATTTTAAATAGACGAAAAGGTAAGCTATACTCACAGGTATAGCCTTTCTTTATAAGTATATATATTCAAAGTGAAAAATAAGCTAGTGGAAGAATTTGGGAAACTTTATCACTAGATATTAAAAAGGGATAGGCTAATGGATAATAAAGAAATATTAAAGCTTATAGAAAATATATCTCCAGGGGGAAGAGATTATGTTGAGGAAGGATTTAAAAATAATGTGGTTAAGGTGTTATTTTCTTTAGAAACAGAACAAAATAAAGGAGTATTTATAATGGTTGATAATGATGACTGTTGTATTTTCTATGCTTCTTTTTTGAATGAAAATAATATAGATGAGATTCTAGAAATAATAAAAGATAAAACAAATGGATATACTTCAAAAGCAAATTCAAAGGAGATTTGTTTTAATGTATATGGAAATAATCCAAAGATAATAGATTTAATTAGAGAATTAGGATTCAAAACTGATATGGAAGGCTATTGGCTTGAATATGCAAGTGAAGAATTATTAGAATTAAAGCAATGTAACTTGAGTGATAGGGGCTTTGAAGAATTAAGAATAGATGATTTTGTTGATTTATTTGATAGTGCCTATTATCAGTTGAGGATAGATAATGGGTGGTCGGTGAATGGATATGCATCAAATACAGAGCATTTTTGCAATAGGTTAATAGATCTAGATAAATGCAATCAAGTACGTTCATTTTGGCAAAATGATCAATTAGTTGGCGCATATATACTTAAGCAGAATTACATATATGATATTGTGGTGAGGCCAATATTTCAAAATAGAGGATATGGAAGTTATATATTAGCACATGCAATTAGAAACCTACGTAAAAATAAATCAATCAATAAAATAATCCTTGGAGTTGTTAAGTCTAATATTAATGCTAAAAGATTTTATGCAAGAAATGGTTTTGTTCAGATTTCTTCTTATGCTGAACATACATATAGATAACTTATTAATTTTAGTTAAGCGTATATATTGTTAATTAAGAATTGGGAGTTGAAGTTTTGTAAATAGGGAACTATAAATTTTCATATAAAGATTTGGGGGATAAAGATGGATAATTCAATATTTCAAGGAACAATGGTAGATATGACCTATGTAGAGGTAGAAAATTTAATTAAACAGGAAGCTGTTGTTTTATTACCAGTAGCAGTAATAGAAGAGCATGGGCCACATTTACCATTAGGGACGGACACATATTTAACTTATGCAATGTTTAAACATATACAGGATGAGTTAGACAAAGTAAATGTTAAATCCGTAATAGCACCACCATTTTATTGGGGAATTAATGTTGCTACTAGCGGTTTCCCAGGTTCATTTACTGTAAAGGTGGATACAATGAAAGCTGTTTTAAAAGATACAATAGAATGTCTTTATAATTGGGGTTTCAAAAATGTCTATATATTAAATATGCATGGGGATTCTCTTCACAGCAAAACAATAGTTGAAACTGTTAAGGAAATATATGAAGTTAGTCAAAAGGATAAAAAGGTATATAATATTATACCTGAATTCTTTCAAAAAATAATGGGATTAGATGACAGTGAACCGTACTTACTTATCCAAAAAGAAGATCATGACGAGCCACCTGTTAATGATGAAAATCCTTATATGGACATACATGCGGGTGGATTCGAGACAAGCTTGATGTTGCTAGAATTTAAAGAACTAGTAAATGAAGAAATGGCTAAAGGCTTTGAATCTTCTAAGACGACCTTTGAATTATTAAGAAAGTGGCAACAAGGTGGAGTTGAAGGTAGAGAAATTACACCATTAGGTTATTGCGGTAATCCATCTAATATAAATTTAAAGGAAGCTAAGGAATTTACAGATGCTTTTGTAAAGCTAACTGTTGAGTTAATAGTTGATTCTTTGAAAGCTTAGTAAGTGAGAACGTAACTTTATATGCTGAAGGTTATGACATAAAAAAATAAAAATAACTTTTTGATATATATATATAAGTTGCATAATGCAACCTACATATAAAAATAACATGTTAGTATTGAAATCAATACAGTTTATGATGAAATTTTATTACAACATATACAGCAAAAGAGCATATTTAGAGTTGTTTGTTGTAATTTTCAAAATAATTTACCTTGAAAGAGCAAATAAGTGAAACCTCCGCTTAACAGGTACATATACGTTAAGCGGAGGTTGTTTATTTTTTATTCCTGTAATCTTTATTCAGCATGCTAAATATTATCAAATCTATTAGTTGACCTCTACATACTTCATACTCTCTTAAAACTCCTTCTTTTTGAAAACCACATTTCACTAATAAGCCGTGAGAAGAAATATTTTCTTTTTCAACAAAAGCTTCTATTCTATTTACTTCAAAAACTTCAAAAGCAAATTTTATTAAGCCATTAATAGCTTCACTCATATATCTTTTATTCCATTCACTTTTTCTCAATTCATATCCAATTTCTACTTTTAAGTTATTTGTAGAAATACTATGAAATCCACATGTACCAATAATTTCACTTGAATTTTTTAAGCAAATTCCCCATCTTATCATTTTCTTGTTTTTAAAACCAGCAATAAATTTATTAATTAAGCTTATTGATTCTTCTTTTGAATTATGAGGGAACACATCATAAAATTTCATAACATCCTTATCTGAAAATATATTAAAAATATCATCAACATCATTTAATGTTATTTCTCTAAGAATTAAATTATCAGTTTCAATACATTTCATTTCATTGAAAACAGTAACTAAATTCATTTTTCACCCCCATTTAAATTATATTTTAGAATTATTACTTTAATCCAATAGGCATTATATCTCTTGCTGTATGAAGATGTAATAAATGCCATGATAGATCATTACTTTCGAATCCTCTCAAGGCCCACCATAGGCTAGAAATTGTTGCATAAAATCGTGATCTATCTATAAAAGAATTTATTTCAGGATAATGCATGCTCATTTTTTTAATAAATCCTTCACCAAAATTATCAAGTATAACACCTAAATCATGAGCTGGATCACCATAGCCAGATGACCCAAAGTCTATTACTCCATTTATTTTATTTTGCTCTTTTGAGTAAAAGAAATGGAATGGAGCTAGGTCACCATGTATCAATGCTGGTTCATATAAGAGAAATAATTCATTTTCTATCAATGGTTTGTAGATTTGAGTAATATGTTCCCTCGTATAACTCTTCATCATTGGAAATAATTTTTCTTCAATTATGTGAAATTGTGAAATAAAATCCTCTCTTACTCCATTGCCAGGAAAGGCTTTTATCTCATTTTCCTTTATTATTTCCATAGGTATTGAATGTAACTGCTTTAGAAAACATCCTATCTGTTTTGCAAGGTTATTTTGTTGTTCATCGTCTAACATCAATAGTTCATTTCTAAAAATAGGAGTTCCGTGAAAAAAATTAGATTTTGCAATACCTGGCTCAATATATTCAAGGTCAGGTAAAGGCATGTCCACATATTCTTTAGCAATATTTATTATTTTAATTTCATGCTCTAAGGAATCAATAATGTCCTGATTTTTAGCAAAACGAAAAACTTTAGAATTATTAATGATAACTATATCATTATTTAATCCGTCTTGAAAATTATAGTTTATACTGTCTATTTTTATCTTAGGGAATCTTTTCTTTATGTAAGTTAGATATTTTTCTTTCTTATTGTCCATATTATATCTCCTCTCAATTGCAATGCTTAATGCATTTGTTTATTAAGATTAGATTATCCATGAATTCATCACGATCACTCACTTTCATAAAGCTTTAATAGCTATGATGTTCATATCTATTAAAGGCTAGATAAATTAAAGTATATCATTAAGTAAGGAAAAATTACTAATTATTTATTATAATTGTAAATATAGAGTATGTTTTTGCAATAATAATTGGGTTAGGGATTAGATTTCTCCGTTGAGATGTTGTTTTATATTTTCGAAATTATATATTGTAGTATAATTACTTTGAACTTTATAAGAACATAGATTATAGACAGGGAAACCTATTATAACAGAGATTTTAGTTATGAAAAATTTTATAGATTATGATTTAGTAGTTTTATTTATTGAGTGAAAATAGCACAAGGAGGTAAATTAATATGGAAATCGCTATTAGTAAAGAATTTATGTATAAAGAAACCAAAAAGCTTATTCAATATATATTTGGTCTACCAGAGTCAATAAGCATAGAAATAAAAGGTATATTAATTTCTTCATCAAAGGATGAACAGAAGATAATTAAAGCAATAAATAAATGTTATAATGATGCTTACAGTGATGTTGATATTGAAATGAAAATCAAATTGAATGAAACTGAATATAATAACAATTCCCCAATATATTCTGATTGTATTAGTAGTCTTGGGTTCCAAGATGATATATTAGGAATGTCTCATTATCGTACTGAAAGTCATGGTGAAGTTATTAGAGTATGTAAAATGAATGGTATGAGGTTTAATTTAATAGTAAATGCATTATGTAAAGAGGAAACTGTCACTTTACCACATGGCTATGTTGTGGAGAGTTTAGAAAAGGCAGACAATTTTTGGTTTATAGCAGTCCAAGCTCTAGGAAAGTTGATGAGAAAAGATTATTTAATTTCAACTCATTTAACTCATATGTTGGTCCAAGAAACATTAGTGCTTCAGATGAACATTAGAGATAATGAAAAAAATACTAATGTTCATAGATACGGCTATGCAGAAAAACTGAATTATTTAAGCATTTATAATGATGAAAGTACGATGCCTTCTTTTCTAAAGGTATCAGATGAAACATATAATCATATTTCTAAATTATTATATAGCGCAGTAAAAAGTTATGATGGACTTAGTGTTTCTTTAAATGATTTATATAAATCTAGAATCGAAAAATATCTAGCTATATGGGAATTTTATTGTAAAGAATAGATTTTTAAAAATATTACATAAAGGCTGTTTTATAACGGTCTCTTTTGTAAAATAAATACAATAGTTCAAAATTTTATTGACAATATCGAGTATCGATAATATTATTGAATTATAAATATCGATACTCGATATTTATCTATAGAGCTATCAATAGTTTTAGTAAATGTAGAGTGACTATATTTGTGAGGAGACAAGATATGGCAAGGGAACAATTTCAGAATTTGACGGAGCCTATGTACTATATATTAATGGCTTTATTAAAAGAGCGATGTGGAGTAGATATTATGGAAGCTGTAGCGGAAATATCAAAGGGAAGGGTTACTGTTGGACCTGGGACTTTATATGCTCTTCTTGGAAAATTTGAAAAAGAAAATATTATCAGAGAAACAGAAGTTCAAGGAAGAAAAAGAAGTTACATAATTACGGATAAAGGAAAAGGAATACTTCAAGAGGAGTATAAGAGATTAATTACCTTAGTAAATGATGGAGTGATATATATGGAGGAAGAGTTATGATTAGTAAAAATAAAAAGAGGACTTATTTTTATTATATGCCTTATGAATGTAATGCTGTAGAGGAATATCTTGAGAGTATGGCTGAAAAGGGTTGGTTATTAGAATCAACGAAAGGAGCATTATTTAAATTTAAACGAATTGAACCACAAAAATTAAAATTTTCAGTTGATATATTTAATAAAGTATCTGTGTTTGACCATAAAGACACTGATGTTGCTTTAGAATACAGAGAATATTGTGAAGCAGCAGGGTGGAAATATATATGCCAATCAAATAAAGTTCAATTTTTTTATACAGAAGAAGAAAAAGAAGTTGTATCTATCCATACCGATGAGAAAGAAAAATATAAGTTACTTTTTAAATGTTCATTACCAAATGTACTTTTGCAGTTATTTATAACTATGGTATTTGCAATGAATTTATATATACAACTATTTTTAAACGCTAGTGAGTTTCTATTGACTAATAATATGATGTTAAGTTCTTCAGTGATAATGTTTTTTATGATTGTTACAAATATAGGTAGAATAATTGAATTTATTTTTTGGGTGATAAAAAGTAAAGTGAGGTTAAAACGTAATTTAGTTTTAGAATGCGGTGGTTACAAATAAATGAAAATAAGGAATTTTTTCTCAAATGGATTTGCTATAGTATTGGTTTTGTCGATGTTAATAGTTATGATTTTTGATACTGATTATGATAGATTTTATAAGCTTGCTATGATAACATCAATTGCATTAATTTTAATATTTTCAATTGGCATACAAATGCTCATAGATAGAAATAAGTTTTCAAGAGAAGTTAATATGGCAATATCAATTGGAAGTGGTATAGGGATTGGTGTTATTTTTACAAGTATCATAATTGCTTTTGCCATTGCCAGTGTGTTTAATAAGGATAAAATTGGAAATGAAAATATTCCATTAATTTTAGTGGATTTCGGAATTAATGGTGATTACCAATATGAAGTTCATGTTGATAATTATAAAAGTGTATTGAGCCAGCAAACAAAGTATTGGGTAGATGAAAGTGAATTGAGTTATTTTGTTTTTGAAAGTAAATATTCGTGGGTTATAAATTTTTATGAAAATAGATTGGTAAAAAGACTTAGAGATATTAAGGATGGTATGGAAATATACCATAGTAATTTGCCGGATGGAATTAATGTTTATAAGGATAAAGAAGGTGAAAGTTTTGTATTAGTAGCTAGTAATAAAATAATAGATATTAAGAATAGTCCTGACGGAATTAGTAGCGATGAGATTTTAAATATTGTATATAATAAGCTTCTTGTTTCTTAAGCCTTAAAATTTTCTTAGATAAGAGCCTTTTTAATTAACACTAGGATTAACTCTTTAAGGCGTGACAAGGTTATTTCTTAGTATCTTATACTTTAACTTTAGTATTTTGTATATAAAGAGATGGAGAAATTCTATCTCTTTTTTTGATATATAATTATCGAGATATTTATAAAAATAAAAACATATGCATTTCAGTATTGAACTTATATAATAAGTAAAATGAATACATATATGAGAGTGTGGGTATAAAAAAACATAGTACCTAGTCTTGTGGATTAAAGGATTGTGATGATTGTCCATTATTTTCATTCATATCAGCAGATGCAGCGGCAGTTTCTGTTAATGATAATTTTTTGTCAGTGATAATATCTTTTTTTATAAATAACTCCATGGCTTGTTCAAGTTTTTTGAAGTCAACGGTATCATTTAAATAGTTTATATTTGCATAATTAGCTTTCTTTTGATTATAAATAACCTTAGCATGTCTATTTTGGAGTACAGTGAGTTTTTTTCTTATGTGCCTTATTTGGTTGAAGATCAAAGTTTTATAATCTTCAGTTAGGGAAGTTATATCTAAAAGTGTTAGCTGAGACGGCGGTGCTGGAATCATGCTAGAGAATTTCAGTTTTCCTAAAAAGTTAATCTTATCTTCTGAAGTCTCTATTATTCTATATATAGGAACAACAGAATGTCTGATAGTTTTAAATCCATCCATATAAACATAGTCGCTAGGTTTGGGAGAACTTAAAGGTACAAAATAATCGTAATTATTTATTTTAAATAATACTCCTACATATTTTCGAAGATTCCCAAAGTTTTTTTCGTTTTCTAATACTCTAGAATCTACGGATCTCAAAAATTCAATATAGTCGGTATTCACAGTATAAATAGAAACACACATAAAAAAATATCTCCCTAAAATAACGCAAAAGGTGGTTATATAACCACCTGATAGTCCACTGTTTGGTAGGACTTCACCTGAATTTTTATTGTCCACTATATGGTAGGACCTCACCTGAATTTTTACTGTCCACTGTAGGGTAGGACCTCACCCAAACTCTATTGCCATTATATAACACAGTATACAAAAGTGCAACCTAAAAAAAGTAAAAAATATTTAACTATTTAAGTTACTACTATACGGTTCTAATTTACGTGGAATAGCATAGCAACTTATGGAATATAGTTACAAATTATTAACTTTTATTTACAATAGGTTAAAACATTGTAAAGATAATTGAAGTTATTAAACATTAATGGTACAGTATGTATAAAAATACAATATAAAAGGGAGTTATGTAAAAATGGGAGCAAAGAAGATATTTAAAAAGTCTATTCTTTCGGTATTTCTAGTGAATATAATGATTATTTCATTATTTACACAAGTTGCTTTTGCAGCAATTACTTGGCCTACACTTCAACATGGTAGCAGTGGTGTTAATGTATATGCCTTGCAATACCTTCTAAACAATCAGTCAGCAGGAATTACTGTTGATGGAACTTTTGGTCCAGGAACAACAACAGCAGTTAAAAATTTTCAAACTTCAAAGGGATTAACTTCTGATGGAATAGTTGGTCAAAATACTTGGTCAAAATTATGTGTAACAACTCAACAAGGAAGCAATAATAATGCAGTTAAGGCTGTTCAATATTTATTAAAGAATAAATATAGCTTATCATTAACTGTAGATGGAATTTTTGGTAGTGGTACATATAGTGCAGTAGTTGCGTTCCAAAAAGCTAAAGGGTTAACACAAAACGGTATTGTTGATTTAAATACTTGGAACTATTTAATAGGATCTAGTAGCCAAGTGATTTCAGCAACAACACCAACGACACCGCCATCAACAACATCAGATATAAATAATATATGGGATTCTTATACAAGAGATAGAATTAAAAAATTACAACCTAAAATTCAAAATGATGTTGTGGCATTCATCATAGATGCTCAAAATCAAGGAATAAAGGTTAGAATTACTGATGGTTTCCGTTCATATGCTGAACAAGATGCTTTATATGCACAAGGAAGAACTACTTCTGGTTCTATTGTCACTAATGCTAAGGCTGGACAAAGTTGGCATAATTTTGGACTAGCTATAGATGTAGTTGAAATCGTCAATGGTGCAGCACAATATACAGACGCTAGTTATGCAAAAATTGCAGTGATTGGAAAGCAACATGGTTTTGTATGGGGTGGAGATTGGACAAGCTTCAAGGATAAGCCACATTTTGAAAAGACTTATAGCTACACATTATCTCAACTAGATGCTAGAGTTAAAGCTGGCTATGTTAACAGCAGTGGATTAGTAACTTTACCATAAGAATACATAGATTTTCAAAGACAAAATTATAATAATGAGTTAAATTAGAAGAGTTGCTACACAGCTAACTTATAATAGCTAGCGTGTAGTAATTCTTTTTATATACAATAGGTTTAAATATGTATAAATAAGGACGTTCACATCTGATTTATATATATCTTTTGAGTATAAGAGAGAAAGAAAATTTAAATATTGAAGAAATGAATCAATAGTAAAAAATTAAATTTTATATAAAATATTATATTTAATTATATAATTGGAACAAGTGAGTTGGACAGTAAGGACTAAATAGGATAATTGAATTTATATATAATTAGGTTAGAAAGATACCTTGATATTATTTGTAGTAAAGGGAATTAGTGTAGAGACATTATTAGAACTTGTATAGAATATAAGTCATTAAGAAAGTTGAGGTAGAATGAAATGGGAGAAACAATATGGAATAATGCATTAGAATATCTTAAAAAGTCACGATCAGCTTGGTGGAATGAAGACTACATGCGATTTTTAGTTGAGCGAGTTTGGAAGATAACTGAACCTGTATCAATTATAGACTTTGGATGTGGAATAGGTTTTTTAGGGAAAAGTTTATTACCGATGTTGCCTGTTGGGAGTACGTACACTGGTATTGATATTGGTGATAAGTTATTAGAAGAAGCGAAAAGAGATTTTCAAAATACAAATTATCAGGTGGAATTTATTTGTTCTGATTTAATAAAATTTGTAGCAAAAGAAAAATATGATATTGCAATATGTCAAACAGTGCTACAACATATTCCCGATCCTTTATCAATACTTGAGAAAATGAAAAGTGCTGTTAAGGATGGGGGCCTTGTAATCGGAATTGAAATAAGTAGAAATGCTGCCAGTGGTGCTTTTTATGTAGATGGATTTGAATACGACAAACTCAACTTACTTGGAATTGAACAAAAAATTAGATGCAATTCCTTTGACACACTAAAAAAAGACTTTGAGATAGGAGTGAAATTGCCTATTTATATGCAAAAAATAGGACTAAACAAAGTGCAAGCTCGAATGAATGACTTTGTTCAGTTTGTTAATCCCTATGATGATGACTACTGTGAGCAACTAGAAGCATTAATGTATGCACAATATGATGACAAAATGACAGAAGAGATGCGTCAGCAATTTATTGAGGCAATGATAAACAGAGGCCTTTCAAGAGAAGAAGCTATAAAAATGTTTGAAGGACAAAAGGCTATTCGTGATTACTTGCAGGAAAATAAGAAATCAATTTCAGCTGTTAATAGTCATTGCATGTTTATTTCTAGTGGCATTGTTTAAAATGATCAGCTAAAAAACAAGATAGATATCTAGCTTATACTTTATGTACTGCAGTCAAATTGATTTAGCAAAGCCAATATTTCTAGTAAATGCAGTTTGATAAATAAATTGTTTATATGAGAAAATAATGTAAAAAGTGATTAAAATCAGTATGTAAGCTTTTGATTGAGCAATCATAAATAAAAATATTATCAGCAATTATGTAAGGTTATGTAATATAAAATACAAAATGTTAAATTTGTGTAAACATGCATTAAAATTTGCAATAAAACATATAAAATGGTAAAATAAAAATAAAAATACATAATTAGGAGGGATTTTGTGAATAGATTTACGTTACCTAGAGACTTATATTTTGGAAAAGGTTCTATGGAACAATTAAAGAACCTAAAGGGTAAAAAAGCTGTTATAGTTGTTGGTGGAGGATCCATGAAGAAATTTGGATTTTTAGACAAGGCTATAGGCTATCTTCAAGAAGCTGGTATTGAAACAAGATTGATTGAAGGTGTAGAACCAGATCCGTCCGTGGAAACAGTATTCAAGGGTGCTGAAGCAATGAGAGAATTTGAACCAGATTGGATAATATCAATAGGGGGAGGTTCTCCGATAGATGCAGCAAAAGCTATGTGGGTATTCTATGAACATCCAGAGCTCACTTTTGATGACATAAAGGACCCATTTACTATTCCAGAACTAAGAAATAAGGCAAAATTTGTAGCTATACCATCTACATCAGGAACAGCTACAGAAGTAACTGCTTTTTCAGTTATAACTGATTATAAGACAGAAATAAAATATCCTTTAGCAGATTTTAATATAACTCCAGATATAGCTATAGTAGATTCAGAACTTGCTGAGACGATGCCAAAAACATTGACAGCTCATACTGGAATGGATGCATTAACTCATGCAATTGAAGCTTATGTCGCTGGTTTACATTCTGATTTCTCAGATCCATTAGCTATTAAAGCAATAGAAATGATTTATGATGAATTGCTTAAATCATATAATGAAGATAAAGATGCAAGAGAAAAAATGCATTATGCCCAATGTTTAGCTGGTATGGCATTTTCTAATGCATTATTAGGTATTACACATTCTATGGCACATAAAACAGGTGCGGTATTTCACATTCCACATGGCTGTGCAAATGCAATATACCTACCATATGTAATAGAATTTAATAAAAAAGTAGCAGCAGAAAGATATGCAGATATAGCTAAGAGAATAGGATTGAAGGGTGAAACTACCGATGAATTAGTAGATGCTTTAGTTAAATCTATAAGAGATTTAAATGTAAAAATGGACATACCTCTAACTCTTAAAGATTATGGTATTGATGAAGCTTTATTTAAAGAAAAAGTTGCATTAATATCTGAAAGAGCTATTGGTGATGCTTGTACAGGATCTAACCCAAGAACTATAACAGTAACAGAAATGGAAAAACTATTTAACTGTACATATTATGGAATCAAGGTAGATTTTTAATATAATATAATAAGCCTTTTATATAAAACTATGACGGAGCAATCAAATTGATTGAATTGTCATAGTTTTTTATTATATATAGTTATACAAACATTAAAAGGCATAGCTTATTTAATTGTAAGCTATGCTTTAGAATTTAAAATCATATGTTAGTTATTTGAATTAGTGTCTTCTGAGGTGTCGGGTTGTTGAGTTTTCCTTTTCTGTGGATCCATTGAAAAAACTATATCTTCACCTCTAACCCAACCTTTATTATTTACATTGTTAGTAGTAGTAAAAGTAACATAGTACCAGGTTATTTCTAATGCAACGGCCTGATCAAGAACTTGTACTAAAAGGTTTGAAGGTATTTTCCCAATAGCTATGGTTTCAATAGGAGCTATATAAAGAGCCGTATCATTTAAAATATTTGCAACTCTAAATTTTGGAGTACAATATCTGATTTCCACATTTGCAAGAAGCTTTTTGCCGTCACCCTTTAAATGCTGTAAGTTTAATTCATGGTTTAATACTGAATTTTTTCGCTTTTCTTTAGCCAATGAATCATTAAGAAACACTATATATGCCAGTAAAACAACTATCAATACACCTAAAATAATATTTATTACCATAATTGCCTCCAAGTTATAAATTTGTATACATCCCTAAAGTTTATAATATAACAAAAATGCATAAATATCAATATATTAAATATAAAAATGTATTCAACTCAAAATAGAATTAAACATATTTGACATTAAGAGACATTTTCTAATTTTAAAAGTAGTTCAGAATAGTCTCCTATATACATATCAGAAGCTTGTACGATTTTATCTTGGGTAGCTATGGTTGAAGCTTCTTCTATAGCTACTACTTTCATTCCAACAGATTTTGCACTGATTATTGCAGGTAAAATATCTTCAAAAACAACACAATTTTCTGGGGCTAGTTTTAATTTTTCTGCTGCGAGCAAAAATACATCTGGAAATGCTTTGCTTTTTTTTGCTTCTTCAGTAGTTACTATTACATCAAATAAATCATAAACTCCGTGCTTTTTCAGTACAGTCTCAAGAAGTAAGTAACAGTTACTAGTAGCGAGGGCGATCTTCACCCCACAAGATTTAAGGGTATTAAGGAATTTCAATGCATTTGGTTTCATTGGAACATTTTCTAAATATTCTCTATATGCCATTTGGTTCCATTCATTCATAATAGTTTCTACACTGTCTTCGATATTAAAATTTGCTTTGAAGTATTTTGCAGTATCTTCAAAACTTAAATATTCTATATTAGATTTTAAATCTTTTGGCATTTTGATGCCACGTGCAGATAAATAATCTTCATCAATTTTTTGCCATACCCACATAGAGTCAACAAGAGTACCATCTAAATCAAATATAGCACCTTCCATTTTTGAAAGCATTTCATCACTCCTAAGTACAATATTAAGCGACCAATTAATGATGGTAGCTTTATAACTTTATTTAAGAGTATATCATACTTATACAATTAAGCAAAAATAAATTATTAAAGAACTTAATGTTCCTATTATGAACCCTATGGCAACATCTGTAGGATAATGAACACCTAAATACATTCTAGATAAAGCAACTAATATTGCGAGAAATAAAGCTAATACTCCAATATATGGAAAGAAACAAAAAGTTATTACTGCTAAGGCAAAAGCGTTAGAAGTATGACCAGAAGGAAAAGAATATTTATCTATTCCGATCTTTGATACCGTCAAATTTAATAAGACATTATAAGGTCTATTCCTGTTTACAGTTCTTTTTACTCCTTGGGTTACAGCAGATGTAAGAACCATAGAAATGACTAGAGTCAAGGAAAATGGTATTTTGTCTTCAATTGTGGATATAAGAATTAGACATAAAATTATCAGTGACGCATAAAAGGTTCCAAGATAAGTAATCTTAGGCATAAACCAATCCATAAAGGGAGACCTTAAAGAGGCGTTGATTTTTTCTAATAGTAAAGCATCTTTTTTTAAGAATGAAGCAAACTTTTTCATATAATCACCTTCGATATTAGTCTATAAGTTAAATAAATTCAAATTTGATTTAATAGCTTATATATCTAAAATAAATAGTATCATCTTAATGTTAAAAAGATATTAGGGATAGAATATCTATATATAAATTTAACAAATTCAAAGGGGTATTCTTTAGCAATACTAAAATGCAAAGATAATTGGAAAAAGCCGTCCTTTCAATGCTATTATCATTCAAAGGCAGCTTTTTACTAAGATATTTTGGGTTGAAAGATTTAGAATATTAGCTAATCTAGTAATTGCTAATTATTAAAATTCACGTTGAAATATTTTAGCTTTTTCATGATCTTTAAAATCGTCAACAGAATTTATACCTATTTTCGCTAATATAGATTTCATAGTTTCATTGTCTAAAGCAATTTTTACTTTTGCAGCTTCGGCTGTTTCATCAACTTTAATTCTACCTTCTTCTTTTGGTAATATAGCTTTAGGTCCGCCAACACAACCACCGACACACCCCATACCTTCTAGAAAGTTTGATTTTAATTCTCCATTTTTAACTTTCGCTAAAATATTTTTGCATTCAACAACTCCGTTAGCCTGAACAGCGTTAAATAATTCAGACTTCTCTGGAAAAATCCTATTTACCGCTTCATATACCGATAATGAAACACCACCAGTTCTTGCATATAGCCTTCCTTCCCTAGCTGCATATTCTGTTGTTGGAGTAGGATCTAATTCAGAAGGAGTTATCTCGAAGGTATCAAAAATTTCTTGCACTTCAGCAAAGGTTAATACAAAATCAATATCACCTATTAAATCTGGTTGCTTTACTTCTGCTTTTTTAGCTATGCATGGACCTATAAATACAACTTTAACTTTTGGATTCAACCTTTTAAGAACTCTACCTGCTGCTATCATAGGAGAAACTGATGGTGAAACATGCTTAGCAAGGTCACCATAAATTTGTTTTATCATTCCCACCCACATTGGGCAGCAACAAGAAGTTATCATCAAATCATCTTTATCATGAACCAAATGATCAAATTCTACAGCTTCTAGCAATGTAAGCATATCAGCAAAAAAAGCTACTTCAAACATATCTATAAATCCTAATTTTTTAAATGATGTTCTTAATTGATCCAGTGTAGCATCACCAAATTGCCCAGCTATTGCAGGTGCGACTGCTGCAATAACAGGTTCTTTGTTTTTGAATAATTCTAAAAGAGGTATAAATTCAGTTCTATCTAAAAGAGAACCACTAGGACACGCTTCTACGCAAAAACCACAACCAGTGCAGGCATCATTATCTATAACGGTTGTGCTTTTTTCTGAGTCCCAAATTATAGCGTCAAAAGGACAAGATTCTTGACAGTGAGTTCTTCCTGAAGGATCAGGGCAATCTGTAGGACAATCTTGGATTTTATTGACTACTCTATTGTTAGCTTCATAGGTTATTATTGCTGATTTTAGAGCTTCGGAAAAATTATCAGTATAATCTATATCCACTCCGCAAAGGTGTGATATAGTTTTAGCTAAAGCTTCCTTATGTATATTTGGGTCTTTTAATAGTTCACTTACTCTTTCTTCAAAAGTATCATTGTGGTAAGCATATATAAGTTCGCGGAATAATTCGCTGTGCATCGCTTTCATAATAATACACTCCTTCTAAAATATCAGTTCATATAGCAGTAGTTTAGACAATACAATATAAATATATTCAAAATATAAATTATCATTAATTTATCACAAAAAATTATGTAAAATAATTTAAAGTAGCTATATAATAGATTATAAACGATAATGTATTTTATTATAAAGGGGCTATCGATTATGAAGATATCAAAGCGTATAGAAAAGATGAATTTCTCATCAATAAGAAAGCTCACTCCATTAGCAGATGAGGCTAGAAGAAAAGGAATAAAGATATATCCTTTAAACATAGGACAACCGGATATTGTGACACCAGATACATTTTTTCAAGGTGTAAACAACTACAAAGAGAAAATTGTTAAGTATTCTAATTCAGAAGGGATCACAGAGCTTAGAGAGACCTTTAGCAAAAACTTCAGGAAGTGGAATATGGATATACTGCCAGATGAAATTTTAATAACAGCTGGAGGTAGTGAAGCTGTTATTTTTACAATACTTTCTATTTGTGATCCAGGTGATGAGGTTATTGTTCCAGAACCATATTATTCAAACTACGATAGTTTTGTGAAAATGGCTGATTCTTCAATTGTGCCTGTGCATACAAGTATAGAAGATGGATTCCATTTACCTTCGAAAGAAGAGATAGTAAGTAAGATTACAAGTAAAACCAAGGCTATATTATTTTCAAATCCATCTAATCCCACAGGTACCGTATATACAGAAGCAGAAATTAAGATGCTTGGAGAAATTGCAGAAGAATACGACCTATATATAATTTCTGACGAGGTTTACAGAGAATTTACTTTTGAGAATACAAGCTTTATTTCTCCTATAAAGTTTGAAAATTTGAGGAAAAGAACTATAATCATAGATAGTATATCAAAACATTATAGTGCATGCGGTGCAAGAATAGGGTTAGTAGCAACAAAAAATGAGGATCTTAAAATGCAGATGCTAAAATTATGTCAAGCAAGACTTTGTGCATCAACTATTGAGCAATACGCAGCTTCTAATCTTATAAACACCTTAGAGAGCTATATTGAGAAGGTTAAAGCTATTTATAAGAGTAGAAGAGATGTAATGTATGAAGGTTTATGTAATATAGAAGGAGTTACTTGTTTTAAACCAGAGGGTTCTTTCTACATTTTTGTAAAGTTGCCTATTGATGATGGTGAAAAATTCAGTAGATGGCTTTTAACAGATTTTAATCATGATGGGGAAACTGTAATGGTTGCACCGGGAAAAGGATTTTATCAGAGCGAAGGAAGAGGTATAAATGAAATTAGGCTTTCTTACTGCATTGATGAAAAAGAAATAAAGAGAGCTATTGAAATTTTAAATATAGCTATAAAAGAATATAATAAGCTAAATGTTAAATATTAATTTTATTAACCCTTGAGGATAATCTTTATATCTTCAGGGGTTAAATTATTGTTATGATTACTTAAGTTTGGAATAGTTGAATTTGTTAAGTAGAGAAGTTGCGATAAAAAATCTTCATAGGTAATATTGATTTTTCGGTTTAACCATAGGATTTTGATGATATTTCAACAATGGATATTTTATATGAAATTTCAGAATTTGATTGGATATGTTTTGTGTATATAAAAAGAAACAAATAAAAAGGTAATGATTTACATCATTACCTTTTGGTCGGGGTGACAGGGCTTGAACCTGCGACCTCATGGTCCCAAACCACGCACTCTCCCATCTGAGCTACACCCCGTGATCACAAAGATTATTATAGCATGTTCAAAGAAAAATGCAATAGGTTTTCGATAAAAAATCAAGAATTATATTTGATTAGTTATTTTTGAAACTTTTAGGATAATTATAATATACAAATAAAAAAGGGATCAAGTGATCCCTTTTGATTCTTATCTACTTTTTAAGAAGTCTTCACCAACTTTATTTATGTCACCGGCACCAACAGTTATAATCATATCTCCTGCTTTAGCATAGGTTTTTAAAAAATTTGTTATCTCTTCGAAGCTATGAAGGTTAATACAGTCTACACCATTTAATCTGATAGCATCTCCAAGGCGTTGTGAGCTTACAATACCAGTATCTTTTTCTCTAGCAGCATAAATATCAGCTAGAACTAGTTTTGTGATACCTCCGAAACATTCGGAAAAGTCTTTAAAAAGACTATAGGTTCTAGTATAGGTATGAGGTTGAAATACACATATTAGTCTATTGTGAGAAACATTTTTACATGCCTCTAAAGTAGCTTTTATTTCAGTTGGATGGTGAGCATAATCATCTATTACTGTAATATCGTCTACTGTACCTTTGAATTCAAAACGCCTATGGGTTCCACCAAAACTTTCTATTCCAGCTTTTATGTGATTTGGTTCAATACCAGATGCTATTGCGGCAGCCATAGCAGATAATGAATTTAGAACATTATGTCTTCCGGGTACTTTTAAAGTAACATGGAAATATTCGCATCCTTTGTAGAACATATCAAAAGATCCGTGCCCAAGACTATTGAACGTAACGTTTTTAGCTATAATATCACCATTGTCTATCCCAAATGTTATAGTATTGCAATTCGAGTTTTTAGCGACATTTACAGCTCTCTCATCCTCATTATTTACTATAAGGTAGCCATCTCTAGGAATAAGGTAAGCAAATTTTTGGAATGCCTCTTCTATTTCATCGATATCTTTATAATAGTCCAAGTGATCTGCATCTATATTTAATATGATTCCGATAGTGGGATAAAACGATAAAAACGATCCTTTATATTCACAAGCTTCTGTTAGGAAATAATCGCTTTTTCCTGTTCTTACATATCCGTTTATAATGTCTAAACTACCACCGACCAAAATTGTAGGATCTTTTTCGCCTTTAAGAAGTATATGAGAAACCATTGAGGTTGTAGTAGTTTTTCCGTGAGTTCCAGATACAGCAATGTTATGTTTGTAGTCTTTCATTATTTCTCCGAGAAATTCTGCTCTTGTAAACATAGGAAGGTTTCTATTATTAGCTGATACTAATTCTGGGTTATCTTTAGCAATTGCAGCAGTGTATACAATTACGGAAACATCTTCGGATATATTAGAAGGACTATGACCTATACTTATTTCAACTCCGAGTTCTCTTAGGTGTTCAGTTATACTAGAATCCTTCATATCAGAACCAGAAACTTTTATATTTTTTGTCAATAGAATTTCTGCAAGGCCGCTCATACTTACTCCGCCTATACCTATAAAATGAACTTTATCATTTCTGGTTAAAGTATTTAATGTCGAAGACATAAATATCACTCCTAAATATAATTAATTTCAAGTACCCTCTAAAAGAATTGATCATAAGAGAGTGTATGTATAATAAAAGTTAAATTATCCACTTAGTAAATTATATCAGACTTTTAACAAAAGAATACATGTTATTAGATCTAAGGATTATTAAAAATAAGATTTGGTTTTGACTATGTAACGATAAAATTAATACAATATTCGGATATACTATTAAATTAATATAAAATTATATTTTAAATTATGAGAATATTAGGTTGTAAACTAGCTTAAGATATTCTAAAATATGAATATTAACATATTTAATTATAAAATAATTCGTAAATAGGAGAAGTACTATGTTAAAATTTTCAAGGACTCAAAGAATAAGTGCTATAACAAAAATCCTTATGGAGAACCCAAATAGAGTGATAGGATTAAATTATTTTACAGAGCTTTTGAATGCTGCTAAATCCACCACTAGTGAAGATATAGTCATAGTTAGAGATATGCTCCATTTTTTAGATGCGGGAACTATAGAGACTGTAGCGGGTGCTGCTGGAGGAGTTAAATATATAGTCAATGCTCCAGAAAACTTAAGAAAAAATTTTCCAACGGAACTTTGTGAAATACTTAGTGATAAAGATAGAATCATAACAGGTAACTTTTTATATATGACTGACATTTTAGCTAATCCCGATATTCTTCAAAAGGCAGCTTTACTTCTAGCTTCAACCTTTAAGGAGGAAGAACTAGATTATGTTATAACTGTGGAAACTAAGGGTATTCCTTTAGCTTATGAAGTAGCTAAACTTTTAGGCATACAACTTGTGATAGTAAGGAGAGATTCTAAAGTAACGGAAGGGACAACCATAAGTATTAATTATTTATCAGGTTCTAGTAAAAGGATTCAAAGCATGTCTTTGTCAAAAAAGAGTCTGAAAAAAGGAAGTAAGTGCATTTTTATTGATGATTTTATGAAAGCTGGAGGAACAGCATTAGGAATCACTGAATTATTACGGGAATTTGAATGTCAACTTAAGGGAATAGGGGTTTTAATTGATAATAATGAAGTGCCAAAAAAGCTTGTTGATGGGTATGTATCTATTGTTAAGTACAATGGTATAGACGAGCAAGGGAATGCTGTGCTTAAAGTTAGTGATAACTGGTGTAAGTAGTTTATCTTATAAATTATTGATAATAAAAATGAAAAATGTAGGAAAATATAAAATTTCGATACTTTTCCAATGAAAAAAATATATAAATAGGCACACAAAAAGAAAAATTTGTTAAAAAACTTAAAAATAGAAGGAATTACAAAATATTTATAGAATTTCATTATTATCAGCTACTTGGAGGTGTGTCATATGCAAATTACTGATGTAAGGGTAAGGAAAATTTCAGCTGAAGGTAAGATGAAGGCAATTGTTTCTGTTACTTTTGACAATGAGTTCGTAGTACACGATATCAAAGTTATAGAAGGTCAGAATGGCGTTTTTATCGCAATGCCTAGCAGAAAGACTCCTGATGGAGAGTTTAAAGATATAGCTCATCCAATCAACACTGAAACTAGAGAAAAAATTCAGTCTGCTATTTTAGAAGAATATGAAAAGGCAAAAGTTGAAGAGGTTGAGCCCGAAGAATAAAAAAGAGGCTTAAGCCTCTTTTTTTGTGGCTGATTATAAAAGTTGAAAAATCAATATCAATAAAATATAATATATTTGAAGTTTTGCGTCATTTAGTGTTTTTGGTACACATAAATGTGAGAGGTGAAGAAAATGTATAAAAGTGCTCTTATTCTTGCTGCGGGAAAAGGAACAAGGATGAAGTCAGACCTTCCAAAGGTTTTACACAAAGTTTGTGGTAAAGAAATGGTTAATCATGTAATCGACACTTTAAGAGAGGCTGGAATCGATGATGTTAATGTCATTATAGGAACAGGAGCACAGAAAGTTGAAGAAGCTACTGAAAGTAAAAATGTATCCTATACGATTCAAAATGAACAATTAGGAACAGGCCATGCAGTAATTTGTGCTAAGGAATTTCTGGAAAATAAAAAAGGAACAGTTGCTATTTTTACTGGAGATGCACCATTAATAACTAAAGAATCAGTTATAGCATTAATTGATTTCCATGAGAATAATAATAATAAGGCGACGTTATTAACATCTATATTAACTGATGCCAATGGTTATGGAAGAGTAATAAGAAACAGTGAAAATGATGTAGAAAAGATTGTAGAACATAAAGATTGCGACGAAAATGAACTGAAGGTAAAAGAAATCAATGCAGGTATGTATGCCTTTGATATAGAGATGCTTTTACTTGCGCTTGCTAAGCTAAGTAATAACAATTCTCAAGGGGAATATTATTTAACTGATGTCATTGAAATATTGAAAAAGGATAATCATAGAGTTGGTGCTATGGCAGTTCCTTTTGAAGAAACTTTAGGTGTAAATTCAAGAATACAACTTGGACAAGTCGAAGAAATAATGAGAAACAGAATTAATGAGGCACATATGATAAATGGAGTTACGTTAATTGATAGCAAAAATACGTATATAGGTGCAGATGTTGTTATTGGAAACGACACAATTATTTATCCAGGGTGTGTAATTGAAGGTAAAACTACAATTGGAAGAGATGTTGTTATAAAAGGAACTTCTAGATTAGAAAATGTACAGGTTGGGGATAGAACAACAATTGATAATTCGGTTATTGTAAAAAGTAAGGTTGGAGAGGATACTTCAGTTGGTCCTTTTGCTTATATAAGACCTGAAAGTACTATAGGAAATGAAGTTAAAATTGGGGATTTTGTAGAGATTAAAAAAGCTAAAATTGGTGATAAAACTAAGGTGTCACACTTAACCTATATTGGGGATGCTGAAGTAGGGGAAAGCTGTAATTTTGGTTGTGGCACAGTTGTAGTAAACTATGATGGAAAGAAAAAGCATTTAACTAAGATAGGAAATAATGCATTCATAGGATGTAATACAAACTTAGTATCACCAGTTACTGTGGAAGATGATGCGTATATTGCGGCAGGTTCAACTATTACGAAAACCGTTGAAAGTGGAGCTTTAGCAATTGCTAGAGCTAAGCAAATCAACATTAAGGGTTGGGTAAATAAAAAAAGAATTAAGTAAAAAAGCTTAAGGAGGCCTATGGCAATATGATATCTCATGGCAAAAATATCAAAATTTTTACTGCAAATGCACATCCGATGTTAGCTGAGGATATTGCAGACATACTAGAATTAAAGGTTGGAGAGTCAAAGGTAGGAAAGTTTAGCAACGGAGAGACAAGTGTAGATATAAACGAAACAGTAAGAGGTGCACATATTTTCGTTGTCCAACCAATATTTGATGAAGTAAATGATAGATTAATGGAATTATTAATAATGATTGATGCATTCAAAAGAGCTTCAGCTGGAGTAGTAACTGCTGTAATACCTCATTATGCTTATGCAAGGCAAGATAGAAAATCTAAGGCGAGACAGCCTATTACAGCTAAACTTATTGCAGATATTTTAACTGCTGCTGGAGCAGATAGGGTACTTACTATGGATTTACATGCTGCTCAAATTCAAGGCTTTTTCAATATTCCTGTGGATAATCTTGCAGGGGTACCTATTTTAGCTGAGTATTTTCAAAATCTAGATATAGATACAGAAGACTTGATAGCAGTTTCACCTGATATTGGTGGAGTAAAGAGAACTAGAAATTTTGCAGATATTCTTCAGATTCCTATAGCTATTGTTGATAAAAGAAGGCCTAGACCAAATGTTTCTGAAGTTATGAATTTAATCGGAGATGTAGAGGGAAAAGTTGCAGTTTTAATTGATGATATGATAGATACAGCAGGTTCAATTACAAATGCGGCAGAAGCTCTATTAAAAAGAGGAGCAAGAGAAGTATACGCATGCTGTACTCATCCATTATTATCTGGCCCAGCTATCGAGAGAATAGAAAAATCCCCTATAAAACAATTGGTAGTATTAGATACTATACCATTATCAGAAGAAAAGAAGATTGAAAAAATAAAAGTTCTTCCTGTAGCACCTGTTTTTGCAGAAGCGATTAGGAGAATATATGAAGATCTTCCGGTAAGTAAAATTTTTGAAAAATAATTCTGCTAAAAACTGCTCTAAAGTAGACGAAAGGTTCTATTTTAGGGCAGTTTTTTCCATATATATACAAATAGAAAAAAATTTTAAATAAATATGTGGAAAATTTCATAAAAAAATTAAAATTTTTAGGGAAATGTGATAAATTAGGTATATAAGGGTTAGGGGGAATATACATGTCTAAAATATTAATTGTTGATGATGATTTAAATATCTGTGAGGTAATAAAAATGTATCTTGAAAATTCTGGGTACGAAACTTCATTAGCTTACTGCGCACAAGAGGCACAAGATCAGGTAAAAGGCTTTAAGCCAGATTTGATATTACTTGATATCATTATGCCTGAAACTGATGGTTATGAAATATTAAAATGGATAAGGCGAGAGCATCAAACACCTGTTATTATGCTGACTGCTAAGAGTGATACTTTTGATAAGGTATTAGGATTAGAACTTGGTGCTGATGATTATATAGTTAAGCCTTTTGATCCAAAAGAACTTATTGCAAGGGTTAAAGCCGTGTTAAGAAGGACTATAATAACTGATAAAGTAAAAGAAAAAATTATTTTCCAAGGTCTTGTTATTGATATGGATTCATACACCATATATTATAAGGACGAAGAAATGAGAATGCCACCAAAAGAATTTGAACTCATATACTTTTTGGCAAGTAATAAAAATAAGGTATTTACAAGAGAACAATTGCTTTGTGAAGTTTGGGGATACGATTATCCGGGCGATTCCCGTACTGTTGACGTACATATAAAAAGACTTAGAGAGAAATTACAGGATGGTGAAAATTGGCAAATAGAAACAGTATGGGGAGTGGGTTATAAATTTGAGGTGAAGTAGAATATGAAAGCAGCACTGACTTCAAAGAAATTTATAATTTATAATATTTTTATTGTATTCATTATATTATTTATAGGTTTAAATCTGCGTAGCTTAGTGTTTAACAATTACTGGAATGAACAAAAGCGCGAATATATAGAGCAAAGTACAATGATTGAAAAAGCTATTCATCAGTATTATCATGGAGAAAGTGAGCTACAAAAGGTAAAAGAAAATATATGTGATGTTGAAATATTAACAAACTCAATGATAAATATTATTGATGATAAAGGTGCTCTTAATAAGGAACTTAGTTCAAGAATTATGAATTATGAATTCACAAAAGACCAACTTTTAAAATTACATACTGATAAATTTATTGATGTTAAGAGTAAGGATGAAGAATTTGGATTTAGAGATACTTTTATTTATGCTATTTCTATATTTGAAGATGAAAAATTTATAGGAGCTATAGTTTTTAATGATTTTTCTGGGCATATAAAAAGTGATGCTGATTTTGCTTTATATGTTTCCATGGTATTCGCTATATTTATAATAGTTCTTTCAAATTCTTTATGGTATATATTTTTTAAAAAACATATTTTTGAGGAAGTTCAAAAAATCAATTTTGAAGCTAAGCTTATAGCTGTTGGACATAGAGAAAAAAGAATAGATGTTAGAGAAAATTATGTGTTAAGAGAAATAGTGGAATCCATTAACTCTATGGCTGCTGAGCTACAAAGACTGGATAGTGAAGGAAAGGAAATTGTATCAAATGTTTCTCATGAACTTAGAACACCCATTACTTCCATAAGGGGTTTTGTGCAAGCTATAATAGACGGAATAGTACCAGAGGAAAATGTAGGTTATTATTTAGAGATAGTACAGAAGGAAATGGAGAGGTTATCAAGACTTATAAACAATTTGTTGGATTTATCAACTTATGAGGCTAATAATACTCTTCTTCGACTAGAAAGTTTTGATGTTAATCAAGTAATAAGAGAGGTAATATCAATTAAAGAAAATGATATTAGAAATAAAAATGTTTTTGTTGACTTGAGTTTAGTAGAAGAAAGAGGAGTTGTACTAGCAGACAGAGATAAAATTTTTCAAGTTATAGTTAACATTTTAGATAATGCTATTAAATATGTCTATGACTGTGGGATAATTAGAATAGAAACAATAGTTTTAGAGAATAGATTAAAAGTCATTATTTTTAATTCAGGGCCATGCATCGAAGAAGAGAACTTGAAGAAAATATGGAATAGATTTTTTAAGGATGAAAAACAAAAGGCTAAGAGTACTGGATTAGGTTTAGCTATTGTAAAACATATAATGAATTTACATGGTGAAAAAGTGTGGGTGGAAAATGTAGGTAGGGAAGGTGTGAATTTTATTTTTACCTTACAAAATGACAAAGTGGAAAAATAGAGAATTTATTTTACGGGTTATCTCAATAATTTTGAGGTGACCTGTTATTTTTGTTTAGGAAATAGCTTTTGCAAATTGTCCAGGATAACCTGATGAAAGGTAAATTTCTGTTGTTAAAAAATTTAAATAACAGGAAGAACTAATATTATATTTATAACGTTAAGAAAATTTGCTATAATTAAATATTAATTATAGCTAACAATAATTGCATGAATATGAGGAGTGAGTAAGCTTGTTTGTAATATTTGGTCTTGGTAATATTGGAAAAGAATATGAAAGTACTAGGCATAATGTTGGTTTTGAAGTTGTAGATATTTTAGCTGATAAGTATAATATACAAGTGAACAGGGTAAAATTTAAAGGTGAAATTGGAGAAGGATTTATTAATAATGAAAAAGTTATCCTAGTAAAGCCAACTACATATATGAACCTTAGTGGAGAATGCGTACGGGAAGTTATGGATTTTTATAAGATTCCTAAAGAAAATCTAATAGTAATATATGACGATATAAGTCTAGATGTGGGCAAGCTTCGAATTAGACAAAAAGGCAGTGCTGGAGGTCATAATGGTATAAAAAATATTTTGCTTCATCTTGGGAATGATGTGTTTCCAAGAGTTAAGGTTGGGGTTGGAGCACCTAAAGGAAATCTTATAAACCATGTGCTAGGTAGATTCCAAAAAGAAGAACAGGAAACTATGAACAAGGTATATGATGTTGCAGCACAAGGCGTTTTAGATATATTAAACCTAGGAGTTCTTGACGCTATGAATAAATATAACGGAATAATCGTGGAATAAATATAGAGGTGTAAGTATGAGACTAGATGGGGTAATTGATCCACTAATTTCAAGTGGTGAGTTTGAAACCTTATACAAAAGTTATAAGCAAGAGAGGTTCCCTATAGGGATCTACGGGCTCGCAGATTCTTCTAGGGCTTTTGCGCTTTTTAGTATTTTTGAAAAACTTGATCAAACGATGTTGGTGTTAACTAGTAGTGATGTTGAGGCAAGAAATCTTTACGAGGATTTGCAATTTTTTACGCCAAAAGTCTATTATTTTCCGACAAAAGAAGTAGTTTTTTATAATATTGAAGCTGTATCGGGAGATTTAAGATGGGAAAGACTGAAAGTATTAAAGGAAATTAAGAGCAATAATAAAAAAATAATTGTAAGCAGTATCGAAAATTTGGCGCCAAACTATTGCCCTATTGAATATATTGAACAATCATTTTTCAAATTAAAACTTAATGATACGTTAATTACAGCAGATTTTTCTATGAAGCTAGTACAAAGTGGTTATGAAAGAGTAGAAATAATAGATGCTAGAGGACAATTTTCTATAAGAGGTGGAATTATAGACGTATTTCCGCCTACTTCGTCTGTCCCTTTTAGAATAGAACTTTTTGGTGATGAAATTGATTCTATAAGAACCTTCAATTTGGAATCTCAAAGAAGTATAGAAAGGGTAACAGAGATAGAACTTTTCCCAGCAAAAGAGATGATATTGACTAATGAATTGGTGGAAAAAGGTGTTGAACGTATTGAAAAGGATTTGGAGAAGGTTTTGCAAGTAGCAAAAAAACGTGATGATAAAGAGTTGGAGGAAAAAATTCGCTTTTCGATAAATAGAAACATAGAAAGTTTAAAAGAAAGATGGACTTTTGAAACTATCGATAGTTTTCTTACATATTTTTATGAAAAACCTTCAAGTTTTTTAGATTATTTTAAGGATTGTATGATATGTATAGAGGATACAGATCGTACTAGTGGTAAGCTTGATAGTGTATATTATGAATTTGCCAGTAATTATAAAAGCTACTTAGAGAAAGGAGATATCCTACCTGGGCAAGGAGAGCTTTTAGTACCAAAAGAAGAAACTTTAGAACGGTTATCATTAAGTAAGTTGTTTACTTTAAATTCTATTATTAAAGCTTCGAAGATATTTGAGCCAAGAGTTACTGTGACATTTAATGAAATATCCTTAAATTCATACCAAGGGAAAATGGATCTTTTGACTGAAGATATAAGGGACAAGAAAAGAAGAGGATTCAAAACTGTAATATTATCTGGTACAAGACCAAGAGGAGAAAGGTTTGTAAAAACTCTTGCTGATTATGATATAGTGGCAACCTATAAGGATACAATTCAAGAAATTAAAGAAGGTGAAGTTGTCATAACTTTTGGAAATCAGCTGAAGGGTTATGAATTCCCTGAATATAAAGTATCTATAATTTCTGATAAGGATTTTTTCGGGGAAACAACTAGAAAGAATGCACAAAAAAAGAAGAATGTTAAGGGTGTAGGCAAAATAAGTAGTTTTGCTGAATTAAAGCCAGGAGATTATGTTGTGCATGCTAATCATGGTATAGGAGTATATAAGGGTATCAAACAACTAGAAGTTGAAAATGTAAAAAAAGATTATCTTATGGTATCTTATTCTGATGGAGATACTTTATATGTGCCTGTAGAACAATTGGATTTGATTCAGAAATACATAGGTAGTGAAGGTAAGGCTCCTAAGATAACAAAACTTGGTGGAAGTGAATGGCAGAAAGCAAAAACTAAGGCTAGAAATTCTATTAATGAGATTGCTCAAGATTTAGTAAAACTTTACGCTACTCGTGAAGCTGTAAAGGGATATAGTTTTTCTAAGGATACAACTTGGCAGCAACAATTTGAAGCAGAGTTTCCGTATGAAGAAACACCAGATCAAATCAGTGCTATCGAAGAGATAAAGGTTGATATGGAAAAAAACAAGCCTATGGATAGATTGCTTTGTGGAGATGTAGGCTATGGAAAAACTGAGGTTGCTATGAGAGCTGCTTTCAAGGCTGTAATGGATGGAAAGCAAGCTGCATTTTTGGTACCTACAACAATTCTTGCAGAACAGCATTATAAAACACTGAAAAAAAGATTTACAGGTTTTCCTGTAAACATAGATATGATATCTAGGTTCAGAAGTGCAACTCAGCAAAAGGAGACTTTGAAGTCTCTTAAAGAAGGAAATGTAGATATAATAATTGGAACACATAAAATTTTAGGAAAGACGGTACAATTTAAAGATTTAGGTTTATTAATTGTCGATGAAGAACAGCGATTTGGAGTTAGTCACAAGGAAAAAATAAAGAATGCAAAGAAAAATATCGATGTTCTTACTCTATCTGCTACCCCTATTCCTAGAACACTTAATATGTCATTAACAGGGGTAAGAAGTATAAGTGTTATCGAAACTCCTCCAGAGGAGAGGTATCCTGTGCAAACCTATGTGGTTGAATATAATGACCAGCTTATAAGAGATGCAGTGCTCAGAGAAATAAATAGAAAAGGTCAAGTTTTCTTTGTGTTTAATAGGGTAGAAAATATTAGAGAGATTGCCGACAGTTTAGCTCATTTAATACCAGAGGCTCGAATAATTGTAGCCCATGGACAAATGGCAGAAAAAGAACTTGAAGAGGTTATGAGAGCATTCATGAATCAAGAGTATGATATTCTTGTAAGCACAACAATTATTGAGACAGGTATTGATATTCAAAATGCTAATACTATGATTATTTATGATGCAGATAAAATGGGCTTATCTCAATTATATCAATTAAGAGGAAGAGTTGGACGTACTAATAGAATAGCCTATGCTTATTTAACTTACAGAAAAGATAAAATAATAACCGAAGTGGCGAAAAAGAGATTAAAGGCAATAAAAGATTTTACAGAGCTTGGCTCAGGTTTTAAAGTAGCATTAAGAGACCTTGAGATAAGAGGAGCAGGAAATGTAATGGGTTCTGCACAACACGGTCAAATGGCAGCCATTGGTTATGATTTGTATTGCAAGATGCTTGAGGATACTATAAAGGTTATTAAAGGTGAAATTGATAAAGAACCAATAGAAACTGTTATTGAAATGAAGGTAAATGCCTTTATACCAAATGGATATATAAGTGATGAAACGCAAAAAATTGAAGTTTATAAAAAAATCGCTTCAATAGAGACCAAAAAAGATTTGTTGGATATTACTGATGAGCTTATTGATAGATTTTCAGATTTACCGCCTTCGGTGAATAATTTAATGGAAATATCCTACATAAGAGCTTTGGCTAAGAATCTTGGCATAATTGAAGTGAAGGATAAAATCAAAGAGATACACTTAATTTTTGAGAATAAAGATAAGATAACAAAGGAAATGGTTAATGCTATTATAGATAAGTACTCAAAACATATTATGTTTAAACAAGAAGAGACACCAACTATGATATTTCAACTAAAAGACATAAAACGAGAGGAAATATTGAATAAATTAAAACATTTCTTAGAATATATTGGCGAGACCATTGTAAATTAGTTATTTTATGTTAAAATTAGAAGTGAGTGAAATAAAGCTAGTGAAAATATGAACGGAGGAATTATAAAGTGAAGAGTATAAAAAAATTAGTGACTGCAGCGCTTATAGGTGCAATGGTTGTTGGAGCTACAGGTTGCGGATTCTTAGAAAAAACTGAAACAAATAAAGCAAAGGAAGTAGTTGCGAAAGTTGGGGATGAAAAAATCACCAAGGGAGATGTCGATGAAGAAATAAAATATATGATAGAACAAGCCAAAACTCAGTATGGTGAAGATTATGCTTCAAATGAAGAAGCTATGAAAGGCATCAATGAACAAAGAAAAACAACTTTATCAGCGCTTGTTGATTTGAAATTACTACTTCAATATGTTAAGGATAACAATATTGAGATTAACGAAGATGAAATGGAAGCTGAAGTTGATAATGCTTATAAACAAGCGAGAGATCAATATGGTAGTGGAGATGATGCCACTTTTGAAAAATTACTACAAGATAATGGATATACATTAGAAAAATATAAAGATGATATTAAAAATGCATACATTTCAAGTAAAGCTAGAGAAGCTATGAGTAAGGGTGCAGAAGTTACTGATGCAGATATAGATGCAAGCTTTAAGAAAGATGAGTTTTTAACACAAAATGCTAATGCTAAGTTTGTTCAATATTTACTATGTAAGGTAGAATCTTCTGCTACTCCAGAGGATAGAGCGGCTAAGAAGAAGATAGCGGATGCTGCATTAGCTGAAATAAAAGGTGGATTATCATTTACAGATGCTGCAAAAAAATATTCAGATGACCCTTCAACTAAAGATAATGGAGGATACCTTGGAGCTGTAACAAGTGAATCAGGATTAGTAGAAGGATTTAAAAATGTTGCAATTGGTTTAAATCCAGGACAAATGAGTGAAGTAGTAGATGAACCAACATTTGGTTTCTTCATAATAAAATCTATATCAACTGATGAAGCTATTGCTTTTGAGAAAGAAAAACAAAAAACTACTTTATTACAAACTAAGCAAAGTGAGAAGGCTGAAGAAATTTTACAACAACTAAGAGACGAAAAATCAACTAAGTATGAAGATAAGTTAGTGGGTTAATTTAAATTATTCTTATGGGTTTTAAATTTCTTGCTTTATAAAAATAATGTATTATATGGAAAGCCTCTTATTACAGTATGTAGCAGATGCATAGTTGTTGCGGAATTTGTATAGCAATAGGATGGCTATTCAGCAAATATAAGATACCTTCATCTAAAGTTTAGGTGGATTAAGAAGAAACCTTCGATGATAGAATAGTAAGGCTATCATCGGAGGTTTTGATTTGAAAGTTCAAAAATATGCAAATAAGAACCATTGAAATATGTATATAATATGCTAAAATAAAAAATGAGCGAAATTTAAGGATATGTAGTGAATGGAGGAAGTTTACGTGAAGAATATAAAAAAATTAGTTACGGCAGTTATGCTTGGCACAATGATTATTAGTGTATCTGCTTGTGGAATAGCTGAAAAAACACCAGCAGCTAAAGCGAAGCAAGTGGTTGCAAAGGTTGGAGAAAAAAAGATTACTAGAGGCGAAGTAGATACAGCTATGCAATCATACATAGATGAAGCTAAGGCTAAGTATGGCGAAAAATATGAGACAAGTAAAGAAGCTATGAAAAGTATTAATGCACAAAGAGAAGCTCAATTAAAGAATATGGTAGATACAGAGCTTATGCTACAATACATAGAAGACAATAATCTAGAAATTAATATGGATGAGATTAACTCTGAGACAGATAAAGAGATAGAAAAGATGAAAACTGATTATGGTCAAGGTGATGAGCAAAAATATATAGATGTTCTTAAAAATGCAGGTTTCACACCAGAATCTTTCAAAGAATATACTAAAAATAGAAAATTAACAGATAAGGCTAAAGAAGCTATAGGAAAAGATATTACAGTAAGTGATGAAGAACTTGCTACTAGTTTTAATGAAGAAACTTTTAAGACAGAAAAGGCCAATATAAAGCATGTTCAATATATATTAATTAAAAATGATGCAAATGAAGATAAGGCTAAAAATAAAGAAATTGCAGATGCTGCTTTAGCAGAAATTAAAGGTGGATTATCTTTTGCAGATGCTGCTAAAAAGTATTCTGAAGATTCATCTACAAGTCAAACAGGTGGATACCTTGGTGAAGTAACAGACCAATCTCAGTTGGTTGAAGGATTTTTGAAGGCTGCGCTTGCATTGAATCCAGGACAGGTAAGTGAAATTATTGATGAACCAACTTATGGATTTTTCATAATCAAAGCTCTTCCAATTGAAGAAGCGATTCCTTTTGAAAAAGAAAAGTCTAAAGCTTCTTTATTACAGGAAAAGCAATCATCTAAATATACAGAAGTTCTTGAACAATTAAGAAGTGATAAAGTAAAAGAATATAAAAGCAACTTAACAAACTAGTTAATTAACAATGAAAACTTTTATTATAAACATTTTTTTAGCAAATGAAGATAGTAGGCTTATGTACTAAGTGATTAGTGCATAAGCTATTTTTTTATCAAAAATTTAAGAACTAAGAGGGTTTGTAGAAAAAGTCAATCCATAAAATTCATATTAAATAATCTTTATACATTTTTGTGTGTAGACAAAAGAAGAAATTTGTAAAAAAAATGATAAAAAACAAAAAGATTATGGATAATTTTTCTTACAATGCAAATGCTAAATTTGATAACAAAGCATAACAAAAAACAGGAGGAAAACAAACGATGAAAGCTACTGGAATAGTAAGACGTATTGATGATTTAGGCAGAGTAGTTATTCCAAAAGAAATCAGAAAAACTCTTAGAATAAGAGAAGGAGACCCTTTGGAAATCTTTACTGATAGAGAGGGTGGAGTAATTCTTAAGAAGTATTCTCCTATTGGGGAACTAAGAAATTTTGCTAGAGGTTATGCAGAGGCGTTGAATCAAACTTTAGGACATACGGTTTTAATAGCAGACAAAGATGGATTTGTTTCTATTAGTGGTATTTCTAAAAAAGATTATGTTGAGAAAAAAATTTCAAAAGAACTTGAAGATGTTATAGAAGGTAGGAGAACTTTTGCTATAGCTGAAGATAACAAAGGAATTCCACTTTATGAGGGAGAGGATGTTGGTAGATATAGTTCACAAGTTATAGCACCAATCATATCAGAAGGTGATGCAGTAGGAGCAGTAGTTTTAGGTAGTAAAGAAGGGACTAAATTTGGTGATGTGGAAACCAAACTTGCAGAAACAGCAGCAACTTTTTTAGGAAAGCAAATGGAACAATAGATTTACAGAAGAATATTTTTTAATTAATATTGGGCTTATTAGAATTAAAAAATGGTTAAAAAATAATAGAACTGTCATGGGTAAAATCACTTATCATGGCAGTTCTTTTGCTTTTGGGCGGAGATGCATTTTTATATTAGGAAACTTATAAAAGTGTAATATTCATTTATAATCGTAAATATTTTAATAATAGATGCTGATTATGGGGGGATATTATGAAAAAGCAATCGATGCTTAAAGGGACATTGATTTTAGGGATTTCAGGAATTATAGCTAAAATATTAGGATTTTTTTTTAGATGGCCATTGATTATGCTTATCGGTGATGAGGGGATGGGTTATTATCAGATGGCATTTCCACTTTTAACAGTTTTTTTTGCTGCAGCTTCAGGTATACCAATAGCAGTATCTAAACTAGTTTCGGAACGAAGTGCATTAGGCGATAAAGGTGGTGTTCTGAACATAATTAACAAGGCTATGATGCTAATGGTAATAATAGGAGGCGGTTTTAGTGCTTTCATATTATTATTTTCACAAAATTTAGTATCAGCGTTAAGGTGGGATCCTAAGGCGTACTATTCTATAGTTGCAATAGCGTTTGCACCAGTAATAGTGGGATTAGTTGGTGCTTTTAGAGGATTTTTTCAAGGACATCAGAATATGACACCTACAGCAATCTCAGAAGTCATTGAGCAGATTGCTAGAGTGGTGATCGGAGTAGGACTAGCGTACATACTTTTGCCGAAGGGAATTGAATTTTCAGCAGCAGGAGCAGCTTTTGGTGCTGCTGGTGGAGGCGTTTTTGGGTTAATATATCTTTTGTATAAATTTAATAGAGAAAAAGTGCGGATGGGATTTGATAAGGTTACAAGAGATAATAGAGTATTAACAAAGATAATAAAAGTTGCAGCGCCTATATCTATAGGATCATGTATTGCAAGTCTTACTTCTTTGCTAGATTCTATATTGATACCACAATTGTTATTTAAGGCGGGGTTTGATTATAAAACATCTACTATGGCTCTTGGACAATTAGGGAAGGTAAGTGTATTAGTACATCTTCCCTTAACGTTAGCCTTAGGCTTAAGTGCTTCCTTAATACCGATAATAGCGTCTGAATATATTAAGGGTAAAAAACTTTCTGTTATAAAAAAATCCGAACAAGCAATATGCTTTTCTATGGTAATAGCATTTCCTTGTTGTCTTGGTTTATTTTTCATGGCAGATCCAATATTAAATCTTTTATTTCCAGGTAAGGCAGAAGGGTACATGCTTTTAAAATATTTATCAATTTCTATACCTTTTATGGTCATGACTCAAATTACTACAGCTATATTACAAGGAGTTGGAAAATTGTATTCACCACTTATAAATTCTCTTATAGGGGGGATTGTAAAGATAATATTGACTCTAATATTAGTCCCTATACCACAATTATATGTTTTTGGTGGTATTATTGGAACAATTGTAGGATATATAATTACATCTCTGTTGAATTTGAAAGTGTTAATTAGAGATATGAAAATTAAATTTAGTTTTAATAATGCTTTAGCAAAACCAGCATATTCATCCGTTTTTATGATAATTCCTGTTATATTAATCCATAGTAAGTTTCTAGCTTTATATGGAAGTGAAGCTATAGCTACTTTATCATCTATCACTATTGGTGTTATAATCTATTGTATACTTATTATAGTTTTTAGAGTTTTTGATTATAATGATTTAATGGATAGAGTCAAAGTTAAAAGGAGGAATTGATGATGATAAAGATAGTGGGTTTAGGACCAGGTTCTAAAGAATCGATCACAGTTGGAACTTTAGAAGCTTTAAAGTCTAGTTCAAGAGTGTTGCTTAGAACCAAGATACACCCAACTATGAAATACATAGATGAGATGGGAATAAAATATGAAACTTATGATGACAGATATGAGACTTTAGATAATTTTGATGAGGTGTATAAGTCTATTGCGGAAGATATAATAAAAAAGTATGAAGAATTTGGAACTTTGGTTTATGCAGTGCCAGGACACCCACTTGTAGCCGAAAAATCCGTCAATAATCTTATAGAGTTATGTAAAGTGAAAAATATTGAATATAAAGTTTTAACAGCTGTTAGTTTTGTAGATGTAATGATGGAGGCTTTAGAAATAGATCCTATTGAGGGTTTAAAAGTTATAGATGCTTTTGACGTTAAAAATCAAGTTATAGATAGAAGAGTTGGTACAATTATTACGCAAGTATATAATAAAATGATAACTTCCGAAGTTAAAATTTATCTTTCTCAATTCTATAATGATGAAAAGGAAATCTATTTTGTTAGGGCAGCTGGAGTAGATGGTGAGGAGATCATTAGAAAGATAAAGCTTTATGAATTAGATAGGCAAGAAGAAATCGATTATCTTACTTCTGTATATGTTCCAAAGGATTATAACAATGAATATAAAGATTTCTATGATCTCATTTCAATAATAGAGAAATTGAGAAGTGAAGATGGTTGTCCTTGGGATAGAGAACAAACTCATGAATCTATTAAAGAGGAGTTTATTGAAGAAGCTTATGAAGTTGTTGATGCAATAAATAACAAAGATGACAATAATCTTGTAGAAGAATTAGGTGATGTACTTCTTCATGTAGTTTTTCATAGCATTATAGGTAAAGAAGAAGGATATTTCAACGAAAATGATATTGTAAAGGGTATCTGTGATAAGATGATTTATAGACATCCTCATGTTTTTGGGGATATTTCTTGTGAAAATAGCAATGAAGTTCTAAAAAATTGGGATGAACTAAAAAAGGCAGAGAAGGGTATAACTTCTCAGTCAGAAGCTATGAAGAATATAGCAAATGCTCTCCCAGCGTTGATAAAAGCACATAAGGTACAAGAAAAGGCAGCTAAGGTGGGTTTTGACTGGGATTCAGTAGAACCTGCTATGGATAAGGTGCTAGAAGAACTTCAAGAAATAAAGGATGTATATAAAACAAAAGATCAGTCAAAAATATTAGAAGAAGTAGGAGATTTATTCTTTTCAGTGGTAAATGTTTCAAGAATCCTTGACATTAACCCAGAGTTTGCATTAAAGTATACTGTAGATAAATTCATAAGACGTTTTGAATTTATGGAACAGCTTTGTGTTAAGAGGAATTTTGTATTCAAAGATCTACCTATAGAGAAGTTGGATGAACTATGGGATGAGGCAAAAAAAGCAGAGAATATAAAAAGAATTAGGTAACAAAGTTATAAATTCCTAGATAAAGAAGGAATTCTAGTATTTTTGAAGAATAGAAGAATTAGATACTCACTTTAAGGAGGGAACGAAAGTGAATAAAACAGAATTAATAAGTAGTATTGCAGAAAAATCAGGTTTAACAAAAAAAGATGCTGAAGCAGCATTAAAAGGTTTCATGGAAAGTATTCAAGAAGCATTAGAAAAGAAGGAAAAGGTTCAATTAGTTGGATTCGGTACTTTTGAAGTTAAAGAAAGAGCTGAAAGAACAGGAAGAAACCCAAGAACAAAAGAAGAAATAAAAATACCTGCATCATCAGTTCCATCATTTAAGGCTGGAAAAGAATTAAAAGATAGAGTAAATAAATAATTCTTTTTATACATAAAATGGACTATGGCAAAAAGAACCTAGATTAAAAGTCTAGGTTTTTTTTGTAGGTGTCTAAGATATATTCTTTTAGAAATAATTGGAGGATATTATGAGATTAGATAAATATTTAAAAGTATCAAGAATAATAAAAAGAAGAACTGTGGCAAAAGAAGCTTGTGAAAGTGGAAGAGTTATTATAAATGGTAAAGTGGCTAAGCCAAGTTCTGAAGTTAAAGAAGACGATGTAATAGAAATTTTATATGCTAATAGATCTTTAAAAGCTAAAATAGTTAACATAGCAAATCATGTAACTAAAGATAATGCTAAAGGTATGTATGAGATAATAGCAGGCGAAGAAGATACGGAAGAAGGAAATGGAGAAGAGTAATGCATAAATACTCCTTCTGAATCATATACATTATGTGATAGGAGGGGATAGTATGGAAGTAAAAAAAGAAATTAGAATTGAAGAGAAACAAGGCAATATCACCTTAAAAAATAGAAAAGAAGCATTTATAACAGGCGTAGTTGAAGTAATTAGATTTAATGAAGAACAAATTCGTTTAAATACAAATCAAGGACCATTAATTATAAAAGGTGAGAATTTAAAGATGAACAAGTTGGATGTTCATAATGGTGAAGTAAACATTATGGGCAAAATAGATTCTATAGTTTATACTGGCAGCAAAAAAACTAACGAGAGTTTAATGACTAAGTTGTTTAAGTAGAGGTGTATTATGCTGTTAAAATGGAATTATCAGCTTATAATTTTATTGTCTAGCTTTTTAACCGGTATGATAATGGGAATAATGTATGATGTCTATAGAGTTTTAAGAGGTCTTAATAATAAAAATAAAATTGTCACAGCTATAGAAGATGTTTTATTCTGGATATTTGCTTCTTCTATTGCCTTTGTTTTTTTACTTTTTACTAATTATGCTATTTTAGGTCCTTATGCATACATGTATATAGCCTTAGGGCTTTACATATATTTAAGATATGTAAGCAAAATTATGATTAAATTTAATTATAGGTGTTATCTAGCTCTAGGAAAAGTGTTAAGGATAACTATAAATTATGCCAAATATCCGTTCCAGCTATTACTTGAAAATAAAAAGAAAAATTAGCTTGAATTAGATAAGAAAACACTTTACAATAGTAGTAAGAATGGAATTGTAGGTGAATGGATATGAAAAAATTTAAGCTTAGAAAGCTTTTATTTGCTATTTTTACAGTTTATATCTGCTTTATGCTTGTTCATCAAGTTACTACTTTCATAAGAATAAATAAAGATATGAAGGAAATAAAGTCGCAGTTACAAGTAGAAACAGAAGAAAATGAAAAGTTGCAAGATGAAGTAAATATGTCCTCATCAGATCTATTCATAGAAAAAAAAGCTAGAGAAAATAGCGATTTAATCAAAAATGGCGAAATACCAGTGGTAGATGGCAATAAATAATTAAACAATTAAAACAGGATAAATATTAAGGAGGAATTTTTTCAACATGGCTTTAAAGGCAGGAACAATAGTAGATGGAGTGGTTGTTAATATAACCAAGTTTGGCGCATTTGTAGAGGTAGAGGGGAAGACAGGTCTTGTACATATATCTGAAGTTGCGGATAATTATGTCAAAGATATCAAAGAACATCTTAAAGAACAAGATAAGGTTAAGGTGAAAGTTCTATCAGTTGAAGAAGATGGGAAAATCAGTCTATCTATTAAACAAGCGAATCCAACAAAAAAGACCGTTAGACCAATGGAAATTGACTGGAATAAAAATCAAAGAAGTGGTGGCGATTTTGAAGATAAGCTTTCAAAATTCCTTAAAGACAGTGAGGAAAGATTCCAAGATATAAAGAAACATCAAGACGTAAAAGGAAAAAGCAAAAAATCAGTTATGAAATAGTTTCTTGTAAGGCAAGAATAAAAATACTGCTTAGATAAAAAAGGTATTCTAAGCAGTATTTTTATTTAAAAAAATAGCTTTTTCAAAAAATGAACTATAAAAGTGTTAAAAGTTTCAAGTTTCAAATCATTTAAGAAGTTTATATAAAACTTCAGCCATCGGTAGTTTAGAACGTTATTAATAATAATAATTTATGTTGTCATTTTTAAAGAAGATTAATTTTCCATCTTCAGTTTTTATAGAAATAAAAGTATCTTTAATGGAAACAAGTTCACCAGTTATTGAATGTCCACTAGTGGGTTCAATGGTTATTGTTTTTCCTTGGTAGTTTTCGTTGATAAAGGTATCTAAAGCTTTTTTTATATAAGGGTGATCATTAATATTTAGAGATAAAGCTGAATTATCTTTTGATAGTGGTATAGAATTTTTTTTAGTAAAGTCTATTATACACTCGAGCCCGCAATTGTTATTGAGTATATTCGATATGTTTTTGCAATTTTCAAATTCGTTTTCTAAAAAGTGCGTTGCTGAAGTTTCCATAGCTTCCTGAGAATTTTTGGAGCTACTATTTAGGTTTAGTACTATGTTTCTGTTTGAACTTTTATTGAGATCTTTTTTTAAGTTTGATAAAAGTAAGATTAATAAAAAGTTATATATATCCATAGTAGTCTCCTTTAGAGAAAGGTTTGGAAAATCTCCAAACCTTTATAAACTACAAAACGATTCTAATAGAAATAATCTATAGCATCTATATTAATATTTAAAATTCTATTTGGAGGTGCTGTTTCTCTTATTCTTACAAAATTGTCGCCTACAGAAAGAACTTCTCCAGTCAAAGCCTCAGCCACAGGTCGATTTCTAATAACTATAGTTATAGCTACATGACAATAATCGTGTTTTATTAATTCAGCCATCATTTTCACCTCTAGGGATCAGGTAAAATAACTCTGTCCCTAAAATTAGTATATTCCTATGATTGAATTCAGGTTCCATTAAAAAAATTAAAATTATGTGTTGACATATATGAAAACCTATTATATAATAAATCTTGTCGCTGAGATACAATATAAAGAAGCGACGCAAGAGTACGTGCCGAAGTGGCGGAACTGGCAGACGCACAGGACTTAAAATCCTGCGATGCTAACACATCGTACCGGTTCGATTCCGGTCTTCGGCACCATTTAAAAATAATATCGCGGGGTGGAGCAGTTGGCAGCTCGTTGGGCTCATAACCCAAAGGTCGTAGGTTCAAGTCCTGCCCCCGCAACCATTAAAAGATAATAAGGCGGAATAGCTCAGCTGGCTAGAGCATTCGGTTCATACCCGAAGTGTCGTAGGTTCAAGTCCTATTTCCGCTACCAAATGTGCCGAAGTGGCGGAACTGGCAGACGCACAGGACTTAAAATCCTGCGATGCTAACACATCGTACCGGTTCGATTCCGGTCTTCGGCACCATTTAAAAATAATATCGCGGGGTGGAGCAGTTGGCAGCTCGTTGGGCTCATAACCCAAAGGTCGTAGGTTCAAGTCCTGCCCCCGCAACCATTAAAATAGAATAATAAGGCGGAATAGCTCAGTTGGCTAGAGCATTCGGTTCATACCCGAAGTGTCGTAGGTTCAAGTCCTATTTCCGCTACCAGATAACTCCACAATAAAATGTGGAGTTTTGTTGTTTTACGAATACCACAGGTTTTACCTGTGGTTCTAAAAAGCTTCTAGCGATGAGTAGAAAAAAAGAATACCTCCAATGTAAAATGGTAGTAGGTTTGCCGACCACAACCAAAAGTACAAAGGAGGTATATCCGTAATGGATAATAGTAGTTTAGCACATAGTAAATGGAATTGTAAATATCACATAGTCTTCGCACCAAAGTATAGGAGACAAATCATATATGGAAAAATAAAAGCGGATATAGGGGTAATACTTAGAAAGTTATGTGAACATAAAGGAGTAGAAATTATTGAAGCAAATGCATGTAAGGATCATATACATATGCTTGTAAGTATACCTCCGAAGTTAAGTGTCTCTCAGTTTATGGGGTATTTGAAAGGTAAGAGTTCATTGATGATTTTTGACAGACATGCAAATTTGAAATATAAATATGGGAATAGGCAATTTTGGTGTAAAGGCTATTACGTTGATACAGTTGGAAGAAACAAAAAGATAATAGAAGAATACATAAAGAATCAAATACAGGAAGATTTAGCATATGAACAAATGAGCTTGAAAGAATTTATTGACCCGTTTACGGGTGAATCAGTAAACAAAGGCAAAAAATAAAGCACCTTTTAGGTGCAGCCAGTAAAGGTATGCGGTTGGCAAACCGCTCAATGTGCGAGTAGCACGGCCAGTAACATGCCCTTATAGGGCTAAAGCAAACCACCCGTTTGACGGGTGGTCCTGATTTTATATAAGAAATTATAAAATGTAAGAATTGAGGATAGACTTAAAAATATAATCATAATAAGTAAACTTTTTATGAAATGATAAGAAGGATTTCTTTTGATTAAATTATATATCTTTTTTAATTAGTTTATTACGGAATTCGTGATTTATAAAATTAGTAGTTAAGATATGTTACAAAAATTAACATTAACTTATATTTATCTTGTGAATATTTTTATAATTTCAGCATATATTTGTAGTTTCAATAAAAAATAAATTTTATTTGTCCTACGATTATTTAATTAACACCTAACTAATGACAAAGATTTCCATACAACTCTGATATAATGACCTTACTTAATAATCAGAGGGGGTTATATAGTGCAGTATGGCGCAGATATGATGGAGTATAAACGGGTAACAAAAGAAGATAAGGATGAAAAGGCTAAGATCTCCAAAAGGGACATAGTGAAATTTATAGGACTGTTTGTATGTTCATTTTTAATAAGTAGAGTATGCCTTATTAATGATACGGCACCCTTTGGAATTTCCTTTGTTGCAGCAACAGGGCGAATAAAAAGGTTTAATTATAGTCTTTGCTCGGCTTTTGGTACATTTGTAGGGTATGTAACCTTAGTTGATCGTATTAATAATTTATGGCTATATTTATTTTTAATTGCTGCTATAGTTTTTTATAACTTAATTGCAGGAAAAAAATCTATAAAAGAAGATAGTGTTTTTGTAGGAACAATCATTTTGATTATAGAAATTATTTATACATTTATTGTGCATCACTATTCTATAGATGTAATTATTATTACAACTTTATTGGATGTAGTCACTATAATACCAATATTTCTACTTTTGGTTTATTCTATAAAGTCTTTTAAAAATTTAAATACTCGATACATATATTCTAGTGAAGAAACTATAGCTATGGCTATTCTTTTAGCGCTTATGGTTTCAGGAACTTGGGGTATTGAAATCTATGGAATATCGTTAATAAATATTGTTGCAATTATTATAACTATGATTTTGGGATACATAAATGGAAGTGCCGTAGGGGCCTCTATAGGTGCTGCTGTTGGTGTTATTTGTGGTATGTCAACTAATTCTATGATAGATTATATAAGTTTGCTTGCATTAGCAGGCCTTGCAACAGGTGTATTTAAAGAACTTGGAAAGATAGTTAGTTCTCTGGCTTGTATAATATCTATCGTATTACTACTTATATATAGCAAGTTTCAGATGGATTTTTCAATGATTGAGGCGTTGATTAGCACAGCAATATTCTTATTAACTCCAAGTAAAATTTATGAGAGATTCAAGAAAGAATTGAATATAAATAAAAAAGAAGAAATATTAAAGGAAAATTATAATTCTAAAATAAAGGAAATTTATAAAGAGAAGTTAAATAACTTTTCTAAGGTTCTTCATAATATATCTAAGGTTCTTGATGATTTAGCTGATAATGATAAGTTAGCAATGAAGCAGAAAAGTACAAGGATTGTAGAGAACTTAGCTGATAGGGTTTGTTCAAGTTGTAATATGTATAATATTTGTTGGAAAAGAGAATTTTATTTGACACATTCGGCTTTCCAAGAATTATTAGAACAATATGATTATGGCACCGTAGCACTTCCAGATGAGTTAGAAAGAAAATGTGTAAAGAGGACGGTGCTTATAAAGAATGCTGAGGAGTTAATGAATAACTTTGTTATAAGTGAGATGTGGAGACAAAGACTTTGTGAAGGTAGAGAAATATTATCAAATCAGATAGAAAATATGGGGAGGTCTGTAGAAGAAATAAGTGAGGAATTCAATGAGGAAGTTTGTTTCAATGGAGACCTTGAAGAATTGCTTATACATAATTTTAACAGGCATGGTGTGAGATACTATGATCTAATGTGCTTTAAAACTAAAGAAAATAGGATTGTTATTAAGATGGAAATGGAGTCTTGCGGGGGCTCTCAAAGTTGTGTAAAAGACGTCTTACCGATATTGAAAAACGTTATGGAAAAAAATATGTGTGTAAGTGATGAGGGATGTTCTATTAATCCTAAGACTAATAAATGTACCGTTACTTTTGAGGAAACTCCAAAGTATCATGTAGTTTCTTATGTAGGAACTGCAGCAAAGAGTCAAGAAAAAATTATGGGTGATAGCTATACTTTTAATAAGTTAAAAGATGGAACATATATGGTTATGATAAGTGACGGTATGGGATCAGGACCACAAGCTTGCAAAGAAAGTAATGCAGTCGTAGAGCTGATTGAAAAATTTACGTTAGCAGGATTGTCTAAAAGCACATCTATAAATACTGTGAATTCCATAATGAATATGAAGTTTGAAGAGGATGAGAAATATTCTACAGTGGATTTGAGTACAATAGATTTATATGGTGGTGAAGTTGAGTTTATTAAGATTGGTGCTGCAGCTAGCTTTATAAAAAAGAAGGATCATATAGAAGTAATAAATTCAAAAACGCTTCCTATAGGTGTTCTTGATAAGCCGGATATAGACGTAACTAAGAGTGATGTTGAAAATGGTGATTTTATCATTATGGTAAGCGATGGGGTAATAGATTATAATGGGGATAATACAGGAAAACCTCAATGGATAGTTGAACATTTAAAAGAAACAAAGACAACAAATCCCAAAGATTTGGTTGAAAGCATTATAAAGAAGGCTAAAGAACTTTCTAACGGTAAAGTGAAGGATGATATGACTGCTATTGTGTCTAGAATCTATAATGTTTATTAAGTATTTTTTCAAAATATATTGAATTTTTCATTAATACAGATATTAATTTTAAGCATAGGCTGACCTATGCTTGTTTTACTATTTTCTTATGTTATAATATCCATATGTCACGTGTGGATTTATCGAGCTAGGAGATTGCATAATGGATAAGTTAATTAAACAAGTTAAAAAAACCATAAGTTCAAATTCGATGGTTAGTATAGGCGACGTAGTAATTGTTGCGCTTTCTGGTGGTCCGGATTCTGTTGTCCTTCTTCATGTGTTTAATGAACTGAAGGAAGTGTATAATCTTACATTATACGTGGCTCATGTGAATCACTGCATAAGAGGTGATGCTGCTGATTCTGATGAAGCTTATGTTATCGAGCTTTCCAAGAAACTAGGAATTGAGTTTTTCGTTTTAAGAGAGAAGGTCGAAGAGATAGCAAGGGATAGAGGAATATCTAGTGAGATGGCAGGAAGGGAAGTTAGGTATAAGTTTTTTGAAGAACTTAAGCATAAACTTAAAGCAGATAAAATAGCCGTTGCTCATAATGCAAATGATCAGGCGGAAACTGTTCTTATGAGAATAATGAGAGGTTCAGGAACGGAAGGTATTGAAGGGATAAAGCCTGTTAGGGATGGAGTATATATAAGACCGCTTATAGATGTCTCAAGATCAGAAATAGAACGATATTGCGAAGAAAATGGACTTAATCCTAGAATAGATGCAACAAATTTAGAAACAATATATAGCAGGAACAAGGTTAGATTAGAACTAATACCATACATACAAGAAAATTTTAATTCTGATATCATAAATACCTTGGTAAGGTTATCAGATACAGTGAAAAAGGATAATGAATATTTAGAAGCCATAGCTAATGAAAAATATAAAAGCTATTGTGAAGTAAGAGAAAATAAAGTTATAATAAGTAAAAATGCATTTAATGAGCCAGAGTCCATATTAACAAGAGTAATAAGAAAAGCTTATAATACTGTGGCAAAAGGGTTGTTTAATTTTGAGAAAAAACATATTTACGATATAATTAAGCTTCAAAGAAATAATTCAGGGAAAAGTATAGACTTATTACACGGAATTATTGCATATAATAGTTATGGACATATAGAAATAGGATATAGTTTAAAAGGAAACAATAATTTAAAATGGAGGTACAAGTTACCTGCAAATTCAAGGATGTACATAGAAGAGATAAAGAGTTATGTTGAGACGGAAGTTATAAGTTATAAAAAAGATATGATTTTTTCCAAAAGCTATTTAACTAGATATTTCGATTATGATACAATAAAAGATGACATGTTTATTCGAAACAGAGAAAATGGTGATTATTTTATTCCCTTTGGAATGAACGGAAAGAAAAAATTGAAAGACTATTTTATAGATGAAAAAGTTCCAAAAGAAGAACGGGATAATATACCACTTGTTTGTTTTGATGGTAACATAGCTTGGGTAGTGGGATATAGAACCAGTGATATTTACAAGATAACTGAGAAGACTAAGAATATACTAAAAATAAGAGTAGAAGGTTGATTGTTTAGAAGGTGAATGTTTTATGAATGACTGTATAGAAGAAATAATAATTGACGAAATTATGGTAAGAAATAAGGTCAAAGAGTTAGGTGAAAGAATCACTAAAGATTATGAAGGTAAAGATTTATTCCTAATTGGTATATTGAAGGGTTCTATAATGTTTATGTCAGATCTTATGAAAGAAATAAAGATACCAATTGGTATGGATTTTATGGCAGTTTCAAGCTATGGATATTCTTCAGAGAGTTCAGGTGTAGTAAGGATATTGAAAGACTTGGATTTTCAAATAGAGGGTAAGGATATAATAATAGTCGAAGATATTGTTGATAGTGGTACTACTTTGAAGTACTTGGTCGAATATTTAAAGAATAGAAGACCAGCAACTATAGAGATTGCAGCATTTTTAAGTAAACCAGAGCGTCATAAAGTTGAAATAGATGCTAAATATATTGGTTTTGAAGTCCCAGATAAATTTCTCGTAGGCTATGGATTAGACTACGCAGAAAAGTATAGAAATTTTCCTTATGTAGGAGTATTAAAAGAAAGTGTTTACAAAAAATAAAGTAACCGAGAAAGAGAGGGGGGCCCTAATTGAAAAAATCATTTAGTGCTACGGTTTGGATATTAATAGTATCAGTTGTTATATTAACGGCATTTGTGCTTTCAAGTGGCGGAGGTAGTTCTAAGGTCGTTAGACTTGATGAATTTAAACAGTATTGGGAAGATAATAAAGTTAAGAGTATTGATATTAATCCTGATAATATGACTATTTCGGGAAAACTTACTGATGGTCAAGAGTATAAAGCTTATGTTACATCATCAGTAATAAATGAATATTTGCAAGCTAATCCAAAACAAGATGTTGAAGAGCAATATATACCACCAACTACAATACCAGTTTGGTTACAAGTTTTACCGACAATTCTTATTATCGTTTTAATGGTGGCCTTATGGATTATGTTTATGCAACAATCCCAAGGCGGAAATAGAGGAGCTATGAGTTTTGGAAAATCAAAACATAAGCTTGCTACTGCTGATAAAAAGAAAGTAACGTTTAAAGATGTTGCTGGTGAAGATGAAGAAAAAGCAGAACTGCAAGAAGTCGTTGATTTCTTAAAGTATCCTAAAAAATATTTAGAGATGGGAGCTAGAATACCAAAGGGTATGTTGTTGGTTGGACCTCCAGGTACAGGTAAAACCTTATTAGCAAAAGCTGTAGCGGGTGAAGCTGGTGTTCCATTCTTTAGTATTTCTGGTTCGGACTTTGTAGAGATGTTTGTCGGAGTCGGAGCATCAAGAGTAAGAGATTTATTTGAAAGTGCTAAGAAAAATGCACCATGTATTATATTTATCGATGAAATTGATGCGGTAGGTAGACAAAGAGGTGCAGGACTTGGCGGTGGACATGATGAAAGAGAACAAACTCTTAATCAGTTACTAGTTGAAATGGATGGGTTTGGAATAAATGAAGGCATCATTGTTATTGCTGCTACTAATAGACCAGACATATTAGACAAAGCTATACTTAGACCAGGTAGATTTGACAGACAAATATTAGTTGGAGCTCCAGATGTTAAAGGAAGAGAAGAAATACTTGCAGTTCACTCAAAGAATAAACCATTAGCACCTGAAGTTAAGTTAGATGTTTTAGCTAAGAGAACACCAGGATTTACGGGTGCAGATCTTGAAAATTTAATGAATGAAGCAGCTTTACTTGCTGTTAGAAATAAAAAGAATAGAATTACAATGGAAGAACTTGAGGAAGCAGTTACAAGAGTAATTGCAGGTCCAGAAAAGAAGAGCAGAGTTGTGAGTGAAAAAGATAGAAAACTTACTGCGTATCATGAGGCAGGGCATGCTGTTGTTATGAAACTATTACCAAATAGTGATCCAGTTCATCAAATAAGTATAATTCCAAGAGGAATGGCTGGTGGATATACTATGCATTTACCAGAAGAGGATAGAGCATATATGTCAAAATCAAAGCTGCTTGATGAGATGGTTGGACTTCTAGGTGGAAGAGTTGCTGAAAAACTTATCATTGGTGATATCAGTACTGGTGCAAAGAATGATATAGAAAGAACTACAGCTATTGCAAGAGCTATGGTTATGGAATATGGTATGAGCGATAAGCTTGGTACTATTAGTCTTGGAAAAGATGATAACGAAGTTTTCTTAGGTAGAGACCTTGGAAGAAGTAGAAATTATAGCGAGCAGGTTGCTTTTGAAATAGATGAAGAAGTTAGAGTTCTTATAGATAAAGCATATGCTAGGGCTGAGCAGTTGTTAACAGAAAATATTGATAAGCTTCATATAGTGGCTAAAGCATTATTAGAACATGAAAAAGTAGAAGCTGATGAGTTTGAATCATTATTCAATTTTGGAGTTTTCCCAAATAAGGAAAAGAACACTATAGATGAGAAAGTTATTGATATAGAGACTTCAGAAGAAAAAGCTTTAGAACAAGAAATTTCTACAGCTAAATCAGACGATGAAGTTGATGTTAAAGAAGATGTTAACAAAGAAGAAAATTAATTAGGAATAAATAAAAGCTGCTAAGCATACCTTAATTTATTGAGGAACGTATCTTAGCGGCTTTTATTCTCTTCTTTTTTAATTTTTACTTAGAGTGGAATAATATAAGTAACTTTGATATAATGTAATATGAATAATAAGTCATAAATAATTAATATAATTCGTAAAATTTAAATAATAACAAGAGTTAAGGAGATTGAGGCATGAAAAGTGATATTGAAATTGCTCAAGAGGCGAACATTATTCCTATAATGAAGGTTGCAGAAACAATAGGTCTTTCAGAAGATGATGTGGAACTGTACGGAAAATATAAAGGAAAAATAAACTTAGATGTTCTAGAGAAAAATAAAAATAAAGAAGATGGAAAGCTTATATTAGTTACAGCTATAAATCCGACACCAGCAGGAGAAGGAAAATCTACTGTTACTGTTGGTTTAGGTGAAGCTTTGTGTAAGTTAGGAAAGAAAGCTGTTATAGCGTTAAGAGAACCTTCGCTAGGTCCTGTATTCGGTGTTAAAGGTGGTGCAGCGGGTGGTGGATATGCGCAAGTTGTGCCTATGGAGGATATAAACCTTCATTTTACTGGAGATATGCATGCGATAACTTCAGCAAATAATCTTCTTTGTGCTGCTATAGATAATCATATTCATCAAGGAAATGCCTTAAATATAGACTGCAGAAGAATAATTTTTAAAAGAGTCCTTGATATGAATGATAGAGCTCTTAGAAACATTGTTGTTGCTCTTGGTGGAAAAATAAATGGTTTTCCTAGAGAAGATGGGTTTACAATAACTGTAGCTTCAGAAGTTATGGCTATTTTATGTTTATCAACTGATTTAATGGATTTAAAGAGAAGAATGGGAGATATAGTAATAGGATACAACTTAGAGGGGAATCCTGTTTATTGTAGAGAACTTCATGTAGAAGGTGCTATGGCTATGTTAATGAAAGATGCTATAAAGCCAAATTTGGTTCAGACATTGGAAAACACTCCAGCTATTATTCATGGAGGGCCTTTTGCTAATATAGCACATGGTTGTAATAGTATTCTTGCAACTAAAATGGCACTTAAGCTTGGTGATTATGCGGTTACAGAAGCAGGTTTTGGAGCAGATTTAGGAGCTGAGAAATTCTTTGACATAAAATGTAGATATGGTGGATTAAAACCAAGCTGTGTAGTTATTGTAGCTACAGTAAGAGCATTAAAGTACAATGGTGGAGTGAAAAAGGAAATTCTTTCTGAAGCTAATGTAGATGCTCTAAAGAAGGGCATAGTTAACCTGGGAGGACATATTGAAAATATAAAGAAATATGGCTTGCCAGTAGTAGTTGCTCTTAATAAATTCATAACTGATAAAGATGAAGAAATAAATGCTATTATGGAATATTGTGACTCGTTAGGAGTTAAGGTTTCTTTATCAGAAGTTTGGGCAAAAGGTGGAGAAGGCGGAAAAGATCTAGCAGAAAAGGTCATTGCTACAATCGAAGGCGAAAAAGCTGAATTTAAGGTATTATATGACGAAAAAGAACCTATTAAAGAAAAAATAGAGACTATAGCTTGTGAGATATACGGAGCAAAAGCAGTAACATTTACATCTGCAGCTAAAAAACAGATAGAAGAGTTAGAAAAGTTTGATTTAGATAAACTTCCAATTTGTATAGCTAAAACTCAATATTCATTCTCAGATAACCCTACATTACTTGGAAGGCCAAAAGATTTTGAGATTACTGTAAGAGAAGTTAAAATATCAAATGGAGCAGGTTTTATAGTTGCACTTACTGGAGATATTATGACAATGCCAGGACTTCCTAAGGTTCCAGCAGCTAACAAAATGGATATAGATAGTGATGGAAATATTTTTGGATTATTTTAAATAAACATTTTCTTGACCAATATTTCATGAATTGTTAGAATAGGTATGATATTGAGCAGCTTAGATGCTGCTCTTATTTTGTATTAAAACTTTATTACGGTATCTTAAAATAACAATATATATAATAAGTATTCTAAATAAATCATCGAAAAGGATTATCTTATAAGAATATGGTTTATAATATAATGGTTTAATATTCTTGAAACATAGAAAAGTGCTATAATTTGTTGTTATTTAAAAGATGCCTAACCAAAGGTTAAGGAGATGTAAGATATGGTTTTGGTATTAGATGTAGGTAATACAAACATCGTTTTAGGTGTGTATTCGGAAGAAACTCTTTTAAAAGAATGGAGACTTTCTACAGAGATTACAAGGACTGCTGATGAATATGGAATAAAAGTTTTAAATCTTTTTAAATTTTCCGAGGTAGATCCAAAAGAAATCACAGGAGTTATAATATCATCAGTAGTACCTAATATAAATTATTCATTAGAAAGAATGATAGAGAAATATTTCAAGATAAAACCAATGGTTGTAGGACCAGGAACTAAAACTGGAATAAACATAAAATATAAAAATCCTAAAGAGGTAGGGGCAGATAGAATTGTTAATGCTGTAGCAGCACATGAAAAATATGATAGCCCACTTATTATAATAGATTTTGGTACAGCCACTACTTATTGTGCTATGAAGAGAAATGGAGATTACCTAGGTGGGGCTATAGCTCCAGGTATAAAAATATCTGCTGATGCGTTGACACAAAGGGCAGCAAAGCTTCCTAAGATAGAGTTAACAAAGCCTAATTCTATTATAGGCAAGTCCACAGAAAGTGCTATGCAAGCAGGTATGATATATGGATATATAGGTTCTGTAGAATATATTATTAAAGGCATGAAAAAGGAACTTATGGAGATGGGTGAAGATGAACCATTAGTACTTGCGACAGGCGGTTTTGCAAAACTTATAGGCTCTTCCACAAAATATATAGATGTAGTTGATCCGTACTTAACTTTAGATGGACTTAGAATACTTTTTCTTAAGAATAAAGAATAGGCGTGAGTAAATTGAAAATAGGAAATTTAGAATTTAAAAACAATGTTTTTTTAGCGCCAATGGCTGGTGTAACTGATAGCCCATTTAGGACATTATGTTTAGAACAGGGATGTGGACTTGTATATACAGAGATGGTTAGCGCTAAAGGGCTATTCTATGGTAGCGAAAATACTGAGGCTTTATTAAAAGTAATAGATGAAGAAAGGCCAGTTGCTGTTCAGATTTTTGGAAGAGACCCATACATTATGGCAAAAGCATGTGAGTATTTTGATAAAAAAGATGAGTTTTGTATTATAGATGTTAATATGGGATGTCCAGCACCTAAAATTGTAAAGAATGGTGAAGGATCTGCATTGATGAAAGAACCTGAATTAGCTTATGAAATAGTTAAAACTTTAAAAAATACTACTAGCAAGCCTGTAACAGTTAAATTTAGAAAAGGCTTTGATGAGGATAACATAAATGCAGTTGAGTTTGCAAAGGTCATAGAAGAAGCTGGAGCAGATGCTATTGCTGTTCATGGAAGAACCAGAGCACAAATGTATCAAGGTAAGGCAGATTGGAATATAATAGCTCAAGTAAAGAAAGCAGTGACTATTCCTGTGATAGGTAATGGTGATGTGTTTTCACATGAGGATGCACAAAATTTAATACACATTAGCAATTGTGATGGTATAATGGTGGCTAGGGGATCTCAGGGAAATCCTTGGCTATTTAATCAAATTAAACAAAAATTATCAAATGAAGAAATAAAATATCCAACAGGTGCTGAGAAAATAGATATGTGCATTAGACATTATCAATTAGAACTTATGTCAAATGAAGAGGTTAAGGCTGTTAGAGAGATGCGAAAGCATATAGCTTTCTATGTTAAAGGTTTAAAGGATTGTACTGTCATAAGAAATGCTGTTAATTATGAAACAGATGCCAAAAAAGTTATAGACCTCCTTTTAAAATATAAAGAAAATATTATATGATATTATGACATTTTATTTAGGCCAATAGAATATCATGATATTACCCTTAGTTATATGTATAGTTGACAATGAAACACGACTAGTTTATAATAGCGTAAATACTTATAGAAAATTATTATATAAGGTACTTTAATTAAGGGTAGGATTAGGTAAAGGGGAGAACGTAGAATATGGATTCAAAAAAATATGTAATGACATATGAAGGACTAAAAAAACTTGAAGATGAATTAGAGTTTCTTAAAACTGTTAGAAGAAATGATATAAAGGAAAAGATAAAGGTGGCACTGTCTTTTGGTGATTTAAGCGAGAATTCAGAGTATGATGAAGCTAAAAACGAGCAAGCGTTTGTTGAGGGGAAAATAGCTCAACTTGAAGCTATGTTAAAAAAAGTTACAGTGGTAGACGAAACAGATATTCAAGGTGATATAGTTGGTATTGGCACAAAAGTAAAAGTTAAAGATATTGATAGCGGAGATGTTGATGTATACTCTATTGTAGGGTCTGCAGAAGCTGACCCATTAGAATTTAAGATTTCACATGAATCACCAGTTGGTAAGGCTATGCTTGGCAAAAAAGTTGGAGAAACTGTCGATGTAGCAGTTCCAGATGGAACGATTAAATTAGAAATATTAGAAATAACAAAGTAGATACGGAGGGTTACAAATGTCAGAAAAGCAGTTCACAAACGATGAACAAAATGCTAACAATGAAGAAAATCATGAAGAGTTAAATAAGCTAATACTAGAAAGAATGCAAAAGCTTAAAGATGCACAAGAAGCTGGAGAAGATCCTTTTGATGTTTATAAGGTTGATAGAACTCACACATCAAATGAAGTTAAAGAAAACTTTGAAGATCTTGAAGAGAAAGAAGTTGTGGTTGCAGGAAGATTAATGTCAAAAAGAGTTCATGGTAAAGCTGGATTCTGTGATATTCATGATAGATATGGCAAACTTCAATTACATGTAAAGATTGATAACATTGGAGAAGAAAAACTTAAAAAGTTTAAGACTTTAGATATTGGTGATTTTATATCAGTTACTGGTAAAGTGTTTAAAACTAAGACTGGAGAAATAACAGTTTCAGTTACAGACTACCAACCTTTAACTAAGTCTTTACGTCCACTACCTGAAAAATATCATGGTTTAAAGGATACTGATTTAAGATATAGACAAAGATATGTAGATTTAATCATGAATCCAGAAGTTAAGGAAACCTTCATGAAGAGATCTGCTATTATTACTGCTATGAGAGAATATCTAGATCAACATGCTTATATTGAAGTAGAAACTCCTATTTTGTCACCAATTGCTGGAGGGGCTGCTGCAAGACCATTTGTTACACATCATAATTCTTTAGATATAGATATGTATCTTAGAATTGCAACAGAATTATATTTAAAGAGATTGATTGTTGGTGGTTTTGAAAAAGTATATGAGATTGGAAGAAACTTCAGAAATGAAGGTATTTCAGTAAGACACAATCCAGAATTCACAATGATTGAATTATATGAAGCTTATGCAGATTATAATGATATGATGGTGTTAACTGAAAATATGGTAGCATACATATGTAAAAAGGTTCTAGGAACTACAAAGGTTACTTATCAAGGAACTGAAATAGATTTTACACCACCTTGGAGAAGAATTACCATGGTTGATGCAGTTAAAGAATATGCAGGTGTAGACTTTAATGAAATAAAAACTGATGAAGAAGCTAGACAAATTGCAAAAGAAAAACATTTAGAACTTAAGAAAGAATTAAAATATTATACTAAGGGTGAAATTTTAAATGAATTATATGAAGCTTTTGGTGAAGAACATATGATTCAGCCAACATTTATATATGATTACCCAGTAGAAATATCACCTCTTACAAAGAAGAAGAGAGGAAATGAAGCATTTACTGAAAGATTTGAAGGCTTTGTTTTTGGAAGAGAACTTTGTAATGCATATTCAGAGCTTAATGATCCTATAGTTCAAAAAGAAAGATTTCTTCAACAATTGAAGGAAAGAGAACATGGTGATGACGAAGCATACATGATGGATGATGATTTTATCACGGCTCTTGAAATAGGTATGCCACCAACAGGTGGAATGGGAATGGGTATAGATAGACTTGTTATGTTCCTAACAGATTCAGCATCTATAAGAGATGTACTTTTATTCCCAACAATGAAGCAAATAAAATAAATTGAAATATTAAATAGGTCCTACTAAACAATAGTTGTCTAGTAGGACCTATTTTAGCTAAAATAAATTTATTTTAATTATCGTTATAAGGTAATGTAATTTTTGAAAGCTTGTGCTTTAAAGTTATAAATTCTACATCTAGAGCATCAAGTTTAGCTTCAAGAACTAAACGTTCTTTTGCATCCTTAGTTTTCGATAAATCTTTACTTACTTTAGTAATTTCCTCGTCTAATTCAAACATTCTTAATGTTGCTTCATATCCAGTCATGATTCAAACCTCCTAAATGATACTAAAAAGTAATGTTGACAAAATATATTGATAATTTAAGCACTTTCGTGTCTTTATATAAGTATATACTTATATTTAGAAATTTTCCACTAGTTTAAGTAATGGTAAAAAAATTTGTAACAATCAATAAGTTAACCATATATAAACTGAAAGATTTTACACAAAAAATAACAAAGTGGCTTTCAAGAAACACTGTGTAACAAGTGTGGAAGATTTTTTATTGAAAATTGTATATTTTATAGGGGGTATATCGCATCAAATAACATTCCTCTAAATTTAGCTTTATGTAAAAAATAATCAATTAATAATATAAAAAAATAGAAAAACATGTTGACATGAATAGGGTTACTATATATAATAATACTTGTGAAAGACATTCCGTGGTAGCTCAATGGCAGAGCATTCGGCTGTTAACCGAAGGGTTGGAGGTTCGAGCCCTCTCCACGGAGCCATTTTAATTTTTTGACTAATTACTATAGTAAATAGAAACTAAATAGAAGATACGATGAAAAAAGAAAAGTATCAGTATTATCTTTTTAAGAGAGGTTGTGGGTGGTGAAAACAACTATGGAAATTCTGAGAAAGGAGCTTTTGAGTATCAATAAATTAAGAAAGTAGGGCCTAAGCCAAAAAGGGTGGAACCGCGGAGAAGTTTCTTCGTCCCTTTAGGATTGTAGGGTCTTTTTTTATTTTTCAAAAATTAAAAAACTATATTTTTAAAATCATACAATTAGAAATATGAGGAGGATTATTATGGCTGTAGAAAAAACTATGGAAAAAATTGTTGCCCTTGCAAAATCTAGAGGATATGTATTCCCAGGATCTGATATATATGGTGGGCTTGCGAATTCATGGGATTATGGTCCACTAGGAGTTGAGTTCAAAAATAATATCAAAAAGGCTTGGTGGAAAAAGTTTATTCAAGAAAGCCCATATAACGTAGGTTTAGATTCTGCTATATTAATGAACCCAGAAGTTTGGGTTGCATCAGGTCATGTTGGTGGTTTTTCAGATCCATTAATGGATTGTAAGGAATGTAAAGCTAGATTTAGAGCAGATAAGATTGTTGAAGATCATATGGCTGCAAATGGAGCAGAAGTTGCATCAGCAGATGGCTGGTCTAAAGAACAGTTAAAAGAGTACATAGACAACAATAATATAGATTGCCCTAAGTGTGGAAAACATAACTATACTGAAATTAGACAGTTTAATTTAATGTTTAAAACCTTTCAAGGTGTAACTGAAGATGCTAAGGCTGAAATATATCTAAGACCTGAAACAGCACAAGGAATATTTGTAAACTTCAAGAGTGTACAAAGAACTTCAAGAAAAAAAATACCTTTTGGTATAGGTCAAATTGGAAAGTCTTTTAGAAATGAAATTACTCCTGGAAATTTTATATTCAGAACAAGAGAATTTGAACAAATGGAGCTTGAGTTTTTCTGTAAACCAGGTACGGATTTAGAATGGTTTTCATATTGGAAGAATTATTGCTTCAACTTTTTAAAGAATCTATCAATGAAAGAAGAAAATTTAAGATTTAGAGATCATGGCGAAGAAGAATTATCTTTCTATAGCAATGCTACTTCTGACATAGAATTCAAATTTCCATTCGGTTGGGGTGAACTTTGGGGGATAGCAGATAGAACAGACTATGATTTGAATCAACATGCGAAACATAGCGGACAGGACTTAAATTACTTAGATCCTGTGACAAATGAAAAATATGTACCATATGTTATAGAACCATCACTAGGAGCTGATAGAGTATTATTAGCATTTTTATGTGATGCTTATGACGAAGAAGAACTTGAAGATGGAGATAGCAGAACCGTATTAAGACTTCATCCAGCATTAGCGCCATTTAAAGCAGCTGTGATGCCTTTATCAAAGAAGCTATCAGAAAAATCTTTAGAAGTTTACGAGAAATTAAGCAAGAAGTTCAATGTGGACTATGATGAAGCAGGAAGTATTGGTAAAAGATATAGAAGGGAAGATGAAATTGGAACTCCTTACTGCATAACTATTGACTTTGATACTCTTGAAGATGATAGTGTAACTGTAAGAGATAGAGATACAATGAATCAAGTAAGAATAAAAATCGATGAACTTGAGAAATTTATAGAAGAAAAGCTAGAATTCTAAATATAATAGTAGAATAATGATGGCGAGGAGTTTGGGTTTTAAATTTAAACTTCTCGTTTTTTCTGTAAAAATGTCAAAAAAGAAAAAGCGCTGGATTTTACAATCCAGCAAAATAGGGTTTAATCATGGGGATATGTTATATGTTTAATTAAAACTTGGGGAATTATATTAATGTTTTCTTACGGCACAAGATAAGTATAGCACGATAAAGATATATTTCAACACCTATCGATAAAGTTGCAAAATTCAGACAATTTGAAAAGAGATTTTAGAAAACGTTTAACATATTGCGACATAATGATGTAAAAGTTTACAAAAAATATAGCAAAAAATTTAAATTTTTAAAACTTAAACACAGAAGCTGTAATAAAAAAGGGTTTATTGCGTAGGTTTTAAATATTTAAGAAAGTGATATAATGAAATATAGAAACCTTGTATAATAGGGGTAGGTGTATTTGTAAGGGAGGTTCAGTTTTGAATAAAGATTTTTCAGAATTTAAGAATTTTATAAAAGGTAAAAATACAGCAGTGGTAGGTATAGGCGTAAGTAATATACCATTAATCAAATTCTTGATAAAATTAGGGGCTAAGGTAACAGCTTTTGATAAGAAGAATAAAGAAGAGTTAGGAAATACATCGATAGAATTAGAAAGTGAAGGAGCAAAATTAGTTCTTGGAGAAGACTACTTATCGTATCTAGATGGTTTTGAGGTTGTATTCAAAACACCATCAATGAGGATTGATAGTCCTGCATTATTAAAATGCAAGGAACAAGGGGCTTATATAACTTCTGAAATGGAGGAGTTTATTAGATACTGTCCAGGAAAGATATTTGCTATTACAGGTAGTGATGGGAAGACAACAACAACAACCCTTGTATATGAGATATTGAAAACAGAAGGATATAATACTTGGGTAGGAGGAAATATAGGTACTCCGCTATTCACCAAGATTGAAGAAATAAAAAATACAGATAAAGTTGTGTTAGAACTGTCAAGTTTCCAACTTATGACTATACAGTTGCCTATAGAAGTTTCAGCAGTAACTAACTTATCTCCAAATCATTTAGATATGCACAAATCTATGAATGAATATATTGAAGCAAAAGAAAACATTTTTAAATTTCAAAGAGAAAATGATTTATTAGTATTAAATATAGAAAATGATATAACTTATAACATGAAAGATAAGGCTAACTCTAGGATTAATTTCTTTAGTAGTAAAACAGAAGTTCCACAAGGAGCGTATTTTAAGGAGAATAAGCTTTATTTGAGAGATAAAGAGGTTTGTAAAAAAGAAGAACTTGTCTTAATGGGTATGCATAATGTTGAGAACTTGCTGACAGCTTTTTTAGTTACTAATGAGGATGCATCTATAGAATCAATGAAGAAAGTGGCAACAACTTTTTCAGGAGTTCAGCACCGTAGTGAATTTATAAGAGAAATCGATGGTGTGAAATACTATAACGATTCAATAGCAACAAGTCCGACTAGAGCTGTTGCTAGTTTAAAAGCATTTGATAGGAAAGTTATCTTAATTGCCGGAGGATATGATAAGCATATTCCTTTCGAATACTTAGCAGAAGAGGGACATGAAAAGATTAAAAAGCTTATTCTTCTTGGAGTAACGAAAGAAAAGATAAAAGATGTTTTTGATAAGGTGATAAAAGAGAAAACTTTAGATTTACCTATCTATATTGTACAAACACTTGAAGAAGCAGCGTACAAGGCGAAAGAGATAGCAGAGGAAGGGGATATTGTAACATTATCTCCTGCTTGTGCAAGTTTTGATATGTTTGCTAATTTTGAAATAAGAGGTAATAAGTTCAAGGATATAGTGAAAGCTATGTAAGGTAATGAGAATATTTTTTAGCTTCTTATAAAAATTTAGTACATTTCATGTGTGAGCTGATACGATTATTATAAGAGTAAAAATGTATTTCATGTTAGTATAATCTATATATATGTTTCATTATTGAAGCTACATCAAAAGTCTACATGCTTATTCAAATATGAATAAGCTATATGTAGAATCTTTATTGAAACATATATATCGAATTATTTATATAAATTTAAAGCATTTAAGAGATTATCTATCGACGAAATTATATTAGCATTGTTTATTTAGCAAAGGTGAAATGATTTGCAAATAAAATGAATATAAGTTGAAGAGAAAAATGAAAGAAAGTAGTTGACATCATAAATAGAACATATTATAATTTATATTGTTGTAAGAGTAATTTGGTAATTATGCCTGATTGGTAACACCCGTTTCCATTCCGAACACGATGGTTAAGCAATCAAGGGCTGATGATACTGCAGGAGAGGTCTTGTGGGAAAGTAAGTTGTTGCCAAATAATGGATCTTTAGCTCAGTTGGTTAGAGCATCCGGCTCATAACCGGACGGCCTGGGGTTCGAGTCCCTAAAGGTCCACCATGGGGGATTAGCTCAGTTGGGAGAGCACCTGCCTTGCACGCAGGGGGTCAAGGGTTCGAATCCCTTATTCTCCACCAATCAATAAAAAAATCGCCGTATCATTTGATATGGCGATTTTTTTATTTAACGAATACTATTGATATTACTAAAGACTTGAAAAATTAGTAATGTAGTGAAAGAATAGCTCTAATGGAGAAATAGTAGTAGGACTTATATAATATTTTCGCGTTTTAATTTTTCATGGTTTTTGATAATAAGTTAGGGGACACATATATGTTTGGTGTCCCCTAACTTATTATTGAATGAAAAGACGTTTCAACATTAGAGTAATGAGATTGATGATATTTTTTATTCTAATATAAAATCTGTTTTTTATAAATGTATCAGCTATTTTCTTTTCAGTGGATATGTTGTCAAATAGGAATAGCTGTTGGAATCTTATAGATATTATTTGAATTTTTATAAAATCAAATAACTCGTTCTTATGATCACTAAGACATTTTCAAAACTAGTTATTATCTATGTTAAGAAAATATTCTGTTAGACGTATAATATGAAGGAATAACATTTTGATGAATAGTTCTAATTTTAGCTGTGAGTATCTACAGTGAAACTTATACAAGTAAAGATAAGAAGACTATATGTAATAAAAAATGGCAAAAAGCTTAATCAACTGATTCTAGCGTATCGGCATATGAGAAAATGTGAAAAATCAAGAAAATTATACTATGATGGAGGTAATTTTAATCCATAAGGTAAAAACTCTAAAAATTGAACGCATAAGGTGATAGAATATCTCTTGTCGCAAGGAACGACAGAGAATTCAGAGAGAAAACAACGACAAGATGACAGGAAAAAAGTTATCAAAAGTTAAAAAAAGTTGTTGACAAGTAACTCTGAAGTTGATATACTGAATAAGCTGTCGGATGACAGTGAGTAAGTTGAAGAAATGATTGATCTTTGAAAATTGAACAGAAGAACAAGACCAGACAAATTCTGAGGTTTTAAAATAAAAACCAAAGTCAAGATTAGAACTCAACAATTTAAATTGAGAGTTTGATCCTGGCTCAGGACGAACGCTGGCGGCGTGCTTAACACATGCAAGTCGAGCGATGAAGCCCTTCGGGGTGGATTAGCGGCGGACGGGTGAGTAACACGTGGGCAACCTGCCTTATAGAGGGGGATAGCCTTCCGAAAGGAAGATTAATACCGCATAAAATGCAATTCTCGCATGAGAGATGTATCAAAGGAGCAATCCGCTATAAGATGGGCCCGCGGCGCATTAGCTAGTTGGTGAGGTAACGGCTCACCAAGGCGACGATGCGTAGCCGACCTGAGAGGGTGATCGGCCACATTGGAACTGAGACACGGTCCAGACTCCTACGGGAGGCAGCAGTGGGGAATATTGCACAATGGGGGAAACCCTGATGCAGCAACGCCGCGTGAGTGATGAAGGCCTTCGGGTTGTAAAGCTCTTTGATTAGGGACGATAATGACGGTACCTAAAGAACAAGCCACGGCTAACTACGTGCCAGCAGCCGCGGTAATACGTAGGTGGCAAGCGTTGTCCGGATTTACTGGGCGTAAAGGATGTGTAGGCGGATTTTTAAGTGAGATGTGAAATACCCGAGCTCAACTTGGGTGCTGCATTTCAAACTGGAAGTCTAGAGTGCAGGAGAGGAAAGTGGAATTCCTAGTGTAGCGGTGAAATGCGTAGAGATTAGGAAGAACATCAGTGGCGAAGGCGACTTTCTGGACTGTAACTGACGCTGAGGCATGAAAGCGTGGGGAGCAAACAGGATTAGATACCCTGGTAGTCCACGCCGTAAACGATGAATACTAGGTGTAGGGGTTGTCATGACCTCTGTGCCGCCGCTAACGCATTAAGTATTCCGCCTGGGGAGTACGGTCGCAAGATTAAAACTCAAAGGAATTGACGGGGGCCCGCACAAGCAGCGGAGCATGTGGTTTAATTCGAAGCAACGCGAAGAACCTTACCTAGACTTGACATCTCCTGAATTACCCGTAACTGGGGAAGTTACCTCTTTGAGGTGACAGGAAGACAGGTGGTGCATGGTTGTCGTCAGCTCGTGTCGTGAGATGTTGGGTTAAGTCCCGCAACGAGCGCAACCCTTATTGTTAGTTGCTACCATTTAGTTGAGCACTCTAGCAAGACTGCCTGGGTTAACCAGGAGGAAGGTGGGGATGACGTCAAATCATCATGCCCCTTATGTCTAGGGCTACACACGTGCTACAATGGCGAGTACAACGAGACGCAAGACCGTGAGGTGGAGCAAATCTATAAAACTCGTCCCAGTTCGGATTGTAGGCTGAAACTCGCCTACATGAAGTTGGAGTTGCTAGTAATCGCGAATCAGCATGTCGCGGTGAATACGTTCCCGGGCCTTGTACACACCGCCCGTCACACCATGAGAGTCGGCAACACCCGAAGTCCGTGAGGTAACCGTAAGGAGCCAGCGGCCGAAGGTGGGGTCGATGATTGGGGTGAAGTCGTAACAAGGTAGCCGTAGGAGAACCTGCGGCTGGATCACCTCCTTTCTAAGGAAAATGACACAGTAGTTTTACTTGTAAGACACTGTGTCCACTGGGTCTTTCTTCTGTTCAATTTCCAGAGATTAATCTTAATAGATTTAATCTTTTGGTCCCGGGGGATTAGCTCAGTTGGGAGAGCACCTGCCTTGCACGCAGGGGGTCAAGGGTTCGAATCCCTTATTCTCCACCATATTGAGGGCTTATAGCTCAGCTGGTTAGAGCGCACGCCTGATAAGCGTGAGGTCGATGGTTCGAGTCCATTTAAGCCCACCATTTGTTCTTTGAAAATTGCATAAGATATTAAAAACCAAGTAAAGTTATTTATATAAACTTTGTATAATTAAGACTAATTTAATTTGATAGAACCAAGCAGTGTGAGGAACTGAAGACTCGAGGAAGCGGAGTTTACTTATGTAAATGAGTACCACAGAGACGAAAGTGACGAAGCAATGCGCAGGTTATAGCAATTTTTAGGTTAAGCTACAAAGGGCGTATGGTGAATGCCTTGGCACTAGGAGGCGAAGAAGGACGCGATAAGCTGCGATAAGCTTCGGGTAGGCGCAAATAGCCAGTGATCCGGAGATTTCCGAATGGGGAAACCTATGCATCAAACGATGTATATCCTGTAGTGAATACATAGCTACATGAAGCCACACCTGGGGAACTGAAACATCTAAGTACCCAGAGGAAGAGAAAGAAATTCGATTTCCTAAGTAGCGGCGAGCGAAAGGGAAAGAGCCCAAACCAGAGATTTATCTCTGGGGTTGCGGAATACTCATAAAAGCTAGAGTTTGTTATTCGAAGATAGCTGGAAAGCTAAGCCATAGAGGGTAATAGCCCCGTAGGAGAAAGCGAATGATAGCGAGAGTATATCCAGAGTACCACGAGACACGTGAAACCTTGTGGGAAGCAGGGAGGACCACCTCCCAAGGCTAAATACTACCTAGTGACCGATAGTGAAGAAGTACCGTGAGGGAAAGGTGAAAAGAACCCCGGAAGGGGAGTGAAATAGAACCTGAAACCGTATGCCTACAACCGGTCGAAGCACCATATGAGTGTGACGACGTGCTTTTTGTAGAACGAGCCAACGAGTTACGGTATGCAGCAAGGTTAAGTACTTAAGGTACGTAGCCGAAGGGAAACCAAGTGTGAACAGCGCGACTAGTTGCATGCCGTAGACCCGAAACCGGGTGACCTATCCATGGCCAGGTTGAAGCGAGGGTAAAACCTCGTGGAGGACCGAACCACATTGGTGTTGAAAAACCATGGGATGAGCTGTGGATAGCGGAGAAATTCCAATCGAACTCGGAGATAGCTGGTTCTCCTCGAAATAGCTTTAGGGCTAGCGTCGGGTAAAATGAGTAATGGAGGTAGAGCACTGAATGAGCTAGGGGCTGACAACAGTTACCGAACTCTATCAAACTCCGAATGCCATATACTTTTACCCCGGCAGTCAGACTGCGAATGATAAGGTCCGTAGTCAAAAGGGAAAAAGCCCAGACCATCAGCTAAGGTCCCCAAGTGTAAGTTAAGTGGAAAAGGATGTGGGATTTCTAAGACAACTAGGATGTTGGCTTAGAAGCAGCCACTCATTTAAAGAGTGCGTAATAGCTCACTAGTCAAGAGATCCTGCGCCGAAGATGTCCGGGGCTCAAACTTACCACCGAAGCTATGGACTCCGTAAGGAGTGGTAGAGGAGCTTTCTGTATGGGCAGAAGCAGTACCGGAAGGAGTTGTGGACTGTACAGAAGTGAGAATGTTGGCATAAGTAGCGAGAATTAAGTGAGAATCTTAATGGTCGAAAACCTAAGGTTTCCTGGGGAAGGCTCGTCCGCCCAGGGTTAGTCGGGACCTAAGCTGAGGCCGAAAGGCGTAGGTGATGGACAATCGGTTGATATTCCGATACTACTATTAGCGTTATTATCGATGGGATGACGCAGGAGGATAGGGTGTGCCAACTATTGGATGTTGGTCTAAGCATTTAGGGGTGTACGTAGGCAAATCCGCGTGCTAATACTCTGAGGTGTGATGGGGAGCGAAATTTAGTAGCGAAGTACCTGATTCCACGCTGCCAAGAAAAGTCTCTAGAGAGCAAAATAGTACCCGTACCGCAAACCGACACAGGTAGGTGAGGAGAGAATCCTAAGACCAGCGGAAGAATTACAGTTAAGGAACTCGGCAAATTGACCCCGTAACTTCGGGAGAAGGGGTGCCTAGCGCAAGCTAGGCCGCAGAGAATAGGCCCAAGCAACTGTTTAGCAAAAACACAGGTCTCTGCTAAAGCGAAAGCTGATGTATAGGGGCTGACGCCTGCCCGGTGCTGGAAGGTTAAGGGGATTGCTTAGCGCAAGCGAAGGCATGAACTTAAGCCCCAGTAAACGGCGGCCGTAACTATAACGGTCCTAAGGTAGCGAAATTCCTTGTCGGGTAAGTTCCGACCCGCACGAATGGCGTAATGATTTGGGCACTGTCTCAACTGTAAATCCGGCGAAATTGTAGTGCAAGTGAAGATGCTTGCTACCCGCGATTGGACGGAAAGACCCCGTAGAGCTTTACTGTAGTTTAGCATTGAGTTTCGATATTGTCTGTACAGGATAGGTGGGAGACTGGGAAGTAGGGCCGTCAGGTTCTATGGAGTCAACCTTGGGATACCACCCTGACAGTATTGGGATTCTAACGGAAACCCATGAATCTGGGTGCCGGACATTGTTAGATGGGCAGTTTGACTGGGGCGGTCGCCTCCAAAAAAGTAACGGAGGCGCCCAAAGGTTCCCTCAGAACGGTCGGAAATCGTTCGAAGAGTGCAAAGGCAGAAGGGAGCCTGACTGCGACACCTACAAGTGGAGCAGGGACGAAAGTCGGGCTTAGTGATCCGGTGGTTCCTCGTGGGAGGGCCATCGCTCAACGGATAAAAGCTACCTCGGGGATAACAGGCTGATCTCCCCCAAGAGTCCACATCGACGGGGAGGTTTGGCACCTCGATGTCGGCTCGTCGCATCCTGGGGCTGGAGAAGGTCCCAAGGGTTGGGCTGTTCGCCCATTAAAGCGGCACGCGAGCTGGGTTCAGAACGTCGTGAGACAGTTCGGTCCCTATCCGTCGCGGGCGTAGGAAATTTGAGAGGAGCTGTCCTTAGTACGAGAGGACCGGGATGGACTGACCTCTGGTGTACCAGTTGTTCCGCCAGGAGCATGGCTGGGTAGCTATGTCGGGAAGGGATAAACGCTGAAAGCATCTAAGCGTGAAGCCCACCTCAAGATTAGATTTCCCATAGCGTAAGCTAGTAAGATCCCTTGAAGAACACAAGGTTGATAGGTGAGGGGTGTAAGCATGGTAACATGTTCAGCTGACTCATACTAATAGATCGAGGGCTTAACCTAAACAAAGTTTTTAATATCTATGCAATTTTCAGAGAACACTCTGAGCTTTAAAAGAAATTTTAAAGTGTATCCAGTGATTATGCCTGGTAGGTAACACCCGTTCCCATTCCGAACACGACGGTTAAGCTACTAAGGGCCGATGATACTGCAGGAGAGGTCTTGTGGGAAAGTAGGTTGTCGCTGGGTTTAATGTTCCGCGATAGCTCAATGGCAGAGCATTCGGCTGTTAACCGAAGGGTTGGAGGTTCGAGCCCTCTTCGCGGAGCCATTTTACTTTTTGAATAAATAATGTTCCGTGGTAGCTCAATGGCAGAGCATTCGGCTGTTAACCGAAGGGTTGGAGGTTCGAGCCCTCTCCACGGAGCCATTTTATTTTTTGGATTAAGATAAGAGAGTTGATTTAAGATGATTATAGTCATTTTAAATTAACTCTTTTTGTTTTATATCCAACTTGGGCATTTATAAAAAAATAAAAAATTATTTCAATTTCTTCGTGGGTTTTCTTATTAATAGTAGTCTAAATAGATGTAAAGAAAAAACTTAAAGAGTATTTAGAAATAACGTTATAATAAATTAACCTGTTGTGCTAGCAGATAAGTTTTCATTAAAAGGATATTTATACCATGATTTTAGGCAGTCCTATCCTATTGTCTCATATACTGTTTTTGGAAATTATTATCCGAATACTAATTCTTTAATCTTTGATATTTCTATACCTATATTAAAAAATTTATTTATAAAATAGCAAAGATTATGAGCTAATATTTTATTTGATATTCTTGTGGCAAATCCCCAAGTTGATTTTGTAAGAACCCTCTGCATATTTAATTGCTCGGAGAGCTGAGAAAAAGTAGTTTCTACTCTACGACGAGCCTTGAATATCAACTGCCTAAAAGGTTTTAAAAGTTTAGTTTTACTATTGTTACGATTTATTGTTAAAAGACGAATGTACCTTGTTTCTTTTAATTGCGAAGCAACTTTTTGACCTATATATCCTTTATCACCTATTAGTATATCAATCTCTGAATTAGCTGTGAGTTCCCAGACGACATCTCTGTCATCAATATTTGCTGCTGTTACAGTAAAATCTGTGATATAGCCATCGAGGGCTACTAAAGCATGTAATTTGAATCCATAATATGTTTCTTTTTTCGAAGCGCATCGCCCGTAGGCAGCCTCCGGCTTAAAAGCTTTATGGAAATGAGCTCTCCCAAACTTACACACAGGAATTGGCATACTATCTGCAATTCTCATTCGGTCATATTGATAGTTAAGAAATTTCGTTAACTCTTTACGAATTTCATCAATGACTCGAAATAATGACTTTCTAACTCTATGAAACCTCGGCCTACTACAAAAGTTGGGAAATAAGTCTCGTAGGTTTTTAGAGCAAAATCCAAACCATGCTTTTTCAGAGTCAATGGTTAAGAGTTCACCTACTAAAGAAATCGTAATTATTTCGCTATCAGTCATTACTGATTTAGCGATGTTACGACGATTTTTAATAAATGTTGGAGTTACTTTTTGGTAAAAGTCATCAATTATAACATAAGTGACAACAATAAAATCTTTTAAGTCATTTATTGTTATGGTAGAATCTTTATTAAACTCTGGCATATAGGTTAGCCTCCTATCATTAGATTAGTGGTGTTTTTTAATGATAGGTTAGCAAATATGCTGGAGTTTTTCTATTTGTAAGTATTGCCAGCGTATTTAACTAGCACAACGGGTTAAATTAATTTATTTAAGTGATTTACTATCTATATAGACGTTGTGATTAAAAATCTGCATTCTCTTATCAAATGTAGATGGATTTAATGTAGAAATATCATTGTGACTTATATATAATTTTTATATTTTAATTAAGGAGGTATATAAATGCAAAAGAGTGTAGGAAATATTTCAACAGCTATAGGATTTATACTATTAGGTATCATGATGTTATTAAGACAAAGCAATATAGAAATTTTGAAAAACATAATGGTATTCTGGCCTATTATATTAGTGGTGTTTGGTATAGAGCTTCTTATTGAAGCAAAAAGGTTAAAGGAAAATCAAGTGATAAAATTTAATAAAGGCTTTATACTATTAGTTATATTAGCTATGGTGATAGATGGTTATTATTCCGTTAGTGATTCGATACTTAATTGTATTCGAACTTTTTAGAATTTAGTTTATAGAATGTGAATGGAAGTGATAAGTTGTGTGATGAAGATATAATAGAGAGGTTAAAAAATGGTGATAAAAATCAGCTAGTTTCAGTAATAGAAAAATATAAAAAGATGATTATTTCTCTATGTTATTCTTATACACAAGATTATGGGGAAGCTGAGGATTTATCACAGGAAGTATTTATTTCTTTCTATAAAAGTATAAACAATTTTAGAGGGGACTCTAAAATATCCACATATTTATATAGAATCACTGTGAATAAGTGTATAACATATAAGAAAAAAAGGTCTGTTAAGATGATATTTAGTGGATTGTTTAGTCATGGTAAGGAGGAAGGAATAAGTGTTATCGATAGAAATGAAGTAAGGCAAGCTGTAAGGGACTTGCCAGAAGAACTGAAAAATCCGATAATATTATATTATTATTTAGGGTTAAGTTATAAGGAAATATCAGACGTGTTAGAAATATCTGAAAGAGCCGTAGAAGGAAGAATATATAGAGGGAAAAATAAGCTGAAGGACAAACTTAATCGTGAGGAGGAAGAATTATGGGGTCATACAAAACCGACGATATAGAGGGATTATTGTATAAAGCAAATGAAGAGATTATTGTTAGTAATGATTATACTAATAAATTAATAGATAAGATAGAAAACTCTAAATCTATAATAGATATAACTCTAGAATTTATTTTTGCTCAAAGACTATCATTAAGTTTTATTTGTAGTGGATTTTTACTTTTAATTATTGGTATTTTTGGTTTAGAGTCTGATATGATCAACAAAATTTCTAATTTTAAAATAATGTTACCATAAAAGATAGGAGATGTAATTGATGAATAGAAAGAATAGTTTTTTTAATTTTATGTGTGCACTTATACCTGGTGTAGGATATATGTATAATGGACTTATGAAAAGAGGGGTTGAACAAATTATATTATTTTTCGGTATTTTTTCAATATCGCAATATATACAGCTTGACGTATTAATATTACCTTTACTTATACCTATATGGTTTTATAACTTTTTCGATACGTTTAATGTAAAAAATGCTATGGAGAGAGGTATCTTTGTAGATGATAATTACAGAATAATTCAAAGAAATTCTTCGGAATTAAGTATGAGTAAGATAAATAATAAAATAATTGGTATTGCACTCATTATTATAGGAGCTTTAGCAGTTGTTAATAAAGTTTGGGATATGTTATTTTCTTTTAGAATTATTCAACATTATCATATGATTTATTCTGCAGTTAGACAACTTATAGTTCCTGTAATATTAATAGTCATAGGATTTGTTTTAATGGGTAGAAATAAACATAACAAAATAGATACAAAGAATGAAGAGCCTACAGTGGTTTTAGACAAAGAATAAAAATATAATAATTTATATAGGTTTCGATAAAGAATCTTCATAAGTTATATTGATTTCTTAATTTGTCTATAGAGTCTTGATGAAATTTCAATATTAGAATATATAAGGTGAGAATCTATTATTTGTTTCTTTTATAGAATAGTTATAATTATTCTATAAAATTGATATATAACAATCTTAGATTCTCATTTTTTTATTTTATAGGAAGTTATAAGAACTTAAAGTTATAAATAACTTAAAACACAATATATAAAATGAACCTTTTATATATCCCTATAAATATTAGCTATTAATATATCCAATGAATTTATTAAGAAGAAATGTGTGATTTGATAATGCTTACTTATGATTTCAGTAAATATAAACGTATAATCATTATATCTGTACAATAAGCATAGTTATATAAAGACACATAATTTAAGACGTATTTATAAATAGATTTTTCGGACATGATATGGTGAAAGGGGTAACATTTATGGGGAAATATAAGGGGATTAAGAACATAGTGCTTTTAGGACATAATGGTTGTGGCAAGACCACTTTAGCTGAAGCGTTACTTTACTCAAATGGAACTATTACTAGAATGGGAACTATTGAGGAAGGAACAACAGTAAGTGATTATGACTCTGAAGAGAGAAAAAGAAAAACCTCTATTAATACGACAATTTTACCTTTTGAGAGAAGTAGTGTAAAGATTAATCTAATAGATACACCAGGTTATTTAGATTTTATTGGGGAAATGCTTGAGGGAATGAGGGCTGCAGATTCTGCAGTTATTTGCGTAAGCGGAAGGTCTGGTTTAAAGGTAGGGACTGAAAGAGCTTATGAATATTGTAAAAAGTTAAGCCTACCAAGGAGTTTTTTAGTAACAAAGCTTGATGTTGAAAATAGTAAGTTTTTTGATACTTATGAAGATATAAAGAACACTTTTGGCTTAGGTGCTGTAGCTGTTCAATATCCTATTGGAGAGGCAATCAATTTTGAAGGTTATGTTGATATTATTTCGGAAACGGCATATAAGGTAGTTGGAAAAGAAGAAATAAAAATAGATATTCCAGAAGATATAAGATATGAGATAGAAAAACTTCACGGAGAACTAGTTGAATCTATAGCAGAAACTAGTGAGGAGCTTATGAAAAAATATTTTGAGGAAGGTACCTTACAAGAAGAAGACATTATTTTGGGTTTAGTAGAAGGATTTACTAGTGGAGAATTATCTCCTGTATTCTGCAGTTCTGCTATTAATGGTATTGGAATTAATGCTTTAAGTAAATATATTATAGATATTTTTCCAAAGGGTGATAGAGTTTACAAAGCGATAAAAACTCAGACTAGTGAAGAAATTGAGGTATATACAGATGAAGAGAAACCTTTCGCTGCTCAAATATTTAAGACTATAGCAGATCCTTTTGTAGGGAAATTATCTATGTTTAAGGTTATTAGTGGAAGGCTTACAAGTGGTATAAGTGTATATAATGCAAATAAAGAAAAAGAAGAAAAAATCAATGCTATATATGAACTAAAGGGAAAAAATCAAGAATTGATAAGTGAAATCTTTGCAGGAGATATTGGAGCTATTGCAAAGCTTCAATATTCATCTACGGGAGATACATTATGCGATATAGCAATGCCTATTAATTTTGAAAAAATGATTTTTCCCAAACCTACAATGACTATGGCAATTATTCCTAAGAACAAAGGTGATGAAGAAAAAGTTTCATTAGGATTAAGTAAGCTTTTAGAAGAGGATAGCACTTTCAGAATTTCTAGAGATATAGAACATTGTGAAACAAATATCTCTGGAATAGGGGAGACTCATCTTGAAATATTAGTCGGAAAACTTAAAAATAAATTTGGAGCTGACGTAATTTTAAGAATTCCTAAAGTTCCATATAGAGAAACGATAAAAGCTACTTCTGATGTTCAAGGAAAGCATAAGAAGCAGTCTGGTGGACATGGGCAATATGGCGATGTTCATATTAAATTTGAACCAAGGGATGATGGAAATGATGAACTTCTTTTTGTAGATCAAGTAGTAGGAGGAGTTGTTCCTCGTCAGTATATTCCAGCAGTAGAAAAAGGACTAAAAGAGTGTATAAATGAGGGGGTATTGGCAGGATACCCGGTAATAAGGTTAAAAGCAACGCTTCATTATGGATCTTATCATTCTGTAGATTCTTCAGAGATGGCTTTTAAGTTAGCAACATCTATAGCATATAAAAAAGGGTTAGAACAAGCAATGCCTGTTATTCTTGAGCCAATAATGCGAGTAGAAGTTTTTACACCAGAAAACAAAATGGGGGATGTAATTGGTGATCTAAATAGAAGAAGAGGACGAGTTCTTGGAATGGAAAATGAAAAAGATAACAATAAAATTATAGCTGAAGTGCCACTAGCAGAGATGTTCACGTACACTACAGATTTAAAGGCCTTGACAGGTGCAAGAGGGTATTTTGATATGGAATTCCAAGGATATGAAGAAGTTCCACCAAGTGAAATGAGAAATATTATAAATAGTAAGCATAAAGAGGCTGATTTAGCTAATCTATAAATATTTAGTCTCTTTTTAAGTAATTGGTATAAAAAATTATAACTTATAGATAATTATTAGGAAGTATTCATGGTAGTTAATAAAATTTCTAGATTTTAAAATAATATAAATATAAATTTAATTTTAACTATAGAGCATTATTTTTTTACATGCTCTATAGTTTTTTATACTTTGGGTTATTTTCACTTATAAAAAATTATAAAAAACTATAGAAATGTTCAGCGTAATGTGGTAAATTAACCATGGGTGGTATCGAGGATGAACTACACCAGAGAAATAATTACTTCTGAAATCTCTAGCTCATATCCTAAAGGAATGGGACTACATTAATGCGATTCATAAGGAGTTGCACAATTAGTTTAAGTTCTAAATAAATTTTTATATAAACCAATCTATTAATAATGAATACTAATCTATATTTACCTATAAAATATCTTCAGAAGTTTTTCAAGTAGTTGCAATAGAATAAAAAGCCTCACCTATACCCATAGTAAGTTAGCGAAGTATTATTGTTAACTAGTCACTACGATTAGATAGGTTCATTTTTGCGTGATAAAATATGGTTTATGAGGAGACAACAAAATGAAAAATACAGTTATTACATTTAAAGAAATGAAAGAAAGAAAAGAAAAGATCACAATGCTTACAGCATACGATTATTCAATGGCAAAGATCGTTGATAAGGTAGGAATCAATAGTATTTTAGTGGGTGACTCTTTAGGTATGACTTGTCTTGGATATGAGGATACTTTAAGTGTTACTATGGAAGACATGATTCATCATACAAAGGCAGTTACAAGAGGTGCAAAAAATGCTTTAGTTGTAGCTGATTTACCTTTTATGTCTTATCAAGGATCTGTTTTTGATGCAGTTTATAATGCCGGACGTCTAATTAAAGAAGGTGGAGCTAATGCTGTTAAACTAGAAGGTGGTAAAGAATTTCAAGATGAGATTAAAGCTATTGTTAGAGCCTCTATACCTGTAGTTGCACATATCGGCTTAACCCCTCAATCAGTAAATGCCTTTGGTGGTTTTAAAGTTCAAGGTAGAGGAGAAGAAGCAGCTAAGAAACTTATAGAAGATGCTTTAGCAGTAGAAGCAGCAGGAGCTTTTGCTGTAACCCTTGAATGTGTACCAGCGAAATTAGCGGAGCTTATTTCAAGTAAATTAACAATACCAACTATAGGTATTGGTGCTGGTAATGGTTGCGACGGACAAGTACTAGTATACCACGATTTATTGGGATTGTTTGATGGCTTAAGACCAAAGTTTGTTAAACAATATAAAGATTTAGGTACAAGTGCTGAAGAAGCAGTTAAGGCTTATATTGAAGATGTAAAGTCAGGAGCTTTTCCTTCAGAAGAACATACTTTTAAAATAGATGAAAAACTTATTGAAAAACTCTATTAAAATTGAGGATTTATAAAAACAATGTTTTAAGTAAATATGTTACCATTAAAAAGCACATTGATTTCATAAGCGGTATATGTGTTTAATGTAGGAACATTATTGAAACTTATGTATGTATAAATTAATTATATATAAAGAACCTATAACCTTATATAGTAAAAGGAGATTATATTAATATGAAAGTAATAAAAACTATAGAGGAAGCTAGACGTGAAATAGGTATATGGAGAAAACAAGGTTTAACAGTTGGACTAGTACCAACTATGGGTTATCTTCATAATGGACATAAAAGTTTGATAGAAAAAGCTAAAGCTGAAAATGATAAAGTCGTGGTAAGTGTATTTGTAAATCCAATACAATTTGGACCAACAGAAGATCTTGATAAATATCCACGCGATATTGAAAGAGATAGTGTAATTGCAGAGGAAGCTGGTGCTAGTTTTATATTTAATCCAGAGCCAGCAGAAATGTATAAAAGTACATTTTCAACATATGTAGATTGTGAAGGAATAACAGAGGGGCTATGTGGAAGCAAAAGACCAGGACACTTTCAAGGAGTATGCACAGTAGTTTCAAAGTTATTTAACATAATTAAGCCAAATAGAGCGTATTTTGGTGAAAAGGATGCACAACAATTAGCAGTAATAAAAAGAATGGTAAGAGATTTGAATTTTGATGTAGAAATAGTTCCTTGCCCAATAGTACGAGAAGAAGATGGACTTGCTATGAGTTCAAGAAATGTGTATTTATCGCAGGAAGAAAGAAGAGCAGCTTTAATATTAAGTAAATCATTAACCAGATCTAAGGAATTACTTAAGAATGGTGAAAAGGAAACTAAAAAGATTTTAGAAGAAATCATAAAAGTTATTGAAACTGAGTCATTATCTAAGATTGATTATGTAGAGATAGTTGATTCAGAAGATTTAGCACCTGTAAGTACAGTTGAAAAACCAGTACTTATAGCACTTGCTGTTTTCATTGGAAAAGTAAGACTTATAGATAATTTTACGTTTATAGGATAAAGGAGAGAAAAATAATGCAGCTTTGTATGTTGAAAGCAAAAATTCATAGAGCCACAGTAACAGAAGCAAAATTAAATTACGTAGGAAGTATAACTGTTGATGAGGAACTTTTAGAACAAGCAGGTATACTTGAATATGAAAAAGTACAAATAGTTGATATCGATAATGGACAGAGATTTGAAACTTATACTATCTGTGGTGAAAGAGGTAGCGGTATAATTTGCCTAAATGGTGCCGCTGCAAGATGTGTTCAGACTGGGGATAAAATAATTATTATGAGTTATTGCAATTTAGATCAAGAAGAAGCAAAAACTCATGAACCAAGAGTTATCTTAGTTAATGAAGATAATTCAATTTATAAAATTACTAGTTATGAAAAACATGGTGAACTTAAGATGCTTTAAGGGCAGTTGATATTCTAAGTTATTTTAAGAATTTAATTACTAAATAGTACTTATTAGCGAAAAAATTTAATTATATTGGCGAACTTGTTATAACAAGTGAATGTATTCCATTGAGAGTATAGGCACTTGTTATTTTTTTATTACATAATTAAGACAAAATAAACTATAAATATAGAGATTGTTTTACCTATAGAGGGATTAACCTTAAATAGCACTTATTTAAGGGTTTATTATATTTTCATGATAAACCTAAATTTATATAGGAATAAAAACTATAGAAATAGGTAAAATAATAGCAAAGCCCATTAAGGAGAGAGAATGATATGTCTTTTTATCGTCTTGATATTAACGGAAAGATAGATTTAGGCGATTACACTAGCATCCAAGACTATCTTCAAATTGTAAGTTCCTATGATGATTTTGTAATTTCACTTGAAAAGGAAGATGAGAATACTGAGCTTATTTGTAACATTTTAGAAAGTAATAATTTTAAAATTCAAACCAAAGGAGGAGACTATGATGGACGATACTACATTACAGCATATAGAAGGCCATGAATTAGATAGGCCTCTAGTGGATCCAAATTATGAAGTTTATGAAGATATTCATGGATTTACGAACTTTAAAGCAGATGATGAATATAAGAGAGAAAAGCTTAGAGATATATTCTCACGAAACGGTTCAATATTATAGAAATAAATAGTTGTAAGCAAAAGATATTAATAGTTTTTTGCTTACAACTTTTTTATTATTTTTTGTAGAAGATTTAGATTAAAGGATGAGATATTAGTGGTACTATACCTATAGGAATTTTTTAGTTAAATTTGTAAAGAAAATATATTAAAATATAATTGGCTAAATCTTTCTTTTGTTTTATAATATTATAGAAATAAGACGGATAATATAGGAGTTATGGAGGACAGTCATGGAAAAGAAATATGTAATAGGTATTGACTTAGGTGGAACCAAAATCAGTGGTGCATTAGCAACTGTTGAAGGTGATATAATAAGTCAATATACAGTTCCAACAAAAGCTAGCGAAGGTGAATTACCAGTACTAGGAAGAATAATAGAAACAATTGAAAAAGTACTTGAAGAGGGTAAAGCAGTAGTTGAAGAAGTAAAATCTATAGGAATAGGGTCACCTGGACCATTAGATACAAAAACAGGAGTTATAATAACAACTCCAAACTTACCATTTAAAAATTTTAAATTAGTACAACCAATTGTAGAAAAGTTTGGCATACCAACTTATCTTGATAATGATGCTAATGCAGCAGCTATTGGAGAATATGTTTTTGGAGCTGGAAAAGGAACTGAGAACATGGTATTCATTACTGTAAGTACAGGTATCGGTGGTGGTGCTATAATCAATGGAAAAGCTTTTAGAGGAAGTACTTCAAATGCATTAGAAGTGGGACATATGACTTTAGAACAAGATGGTCCAATATGTGGTTGTGGAAATCATGGTTGTGCTGAAGCTTTAGCTTCTGGAACAGCAATAGGAAAAAGAGCTAAAGAAGCAGTTACACAAGGGCTAAAAACATCCCTTGCAAATTATGAGAATCCAGGATCTTATGAAGTTTTTCAAGAAGCAGCTAAAGGTGATGACGTAGCTAAAGAGATACTAGATAAAGCTCTTACATACCTTGGAATATGCGTAGGAAATGTAATCACATCTTTTGACCCTGAGATGGTTATAATTGGTGGTGGAGTTTCTCAAGGAGGAGCCGTAGTTTTCGATAAAGTAAAAGAAGTTGTAAAAGAAAGATGTTTCGAAACTTTAGCTGAAAATTGCAAAATAGTTCCTGCTGGTTTAGGAACAGATGCAGGAGTTAAAGGTGCTGTTGCACTTGCAATTCTTGAAAGCAAATAAAAATAGTTAACAGTAAGAAAATGGGCTGCTCTATTATATAGAGTAAGTTCATTTTTTTATTATATAGATACTTAATTGTTTCTAGGATTAAAAAATATTTTCGCAAATATGCTAGAATTTAGTTTTGATAATAGTGTAAAAAGATTAGAACCAAAAGGAATTCTATAGGGTTAACTAAGTTTTCTGTTAAAGATTAATTTAGAAAAAAAATTTTCTTTGTAAACCTTAGCATATGATATGATTAATTTGATAAGAGTAAAAATTCAAAAAGCTTTTTAAGTTTTAAAAATAGGACAAGATTTGATAGAGTAACTTATCAAAGGAGGATAAAATGACTAAAGTATTACTTATAAGACACGGAGAAACACATTTTAATATACAGAAAAGATTTCAAGGTTTTATGGATTCACCATTAACAGAAAAAGGTATTGCTCAAGCTAAGTTACTTTCAGAGCGACTTAAGAACACACATATTGACGTTATATATACAAGCTCCCTAGGAAGAGCAGTTGAGACTGCAGCTTTAATAAAGGGGGATAAAGATATAAAGATCATTGAAAATGATAATCTTAGAGAAATGAACCTTGATAGAATGGAGGGTTACACCACTGATGAACTTATGATTTCTCATAAAGAGCAATATCATAATTTTTGGAATGATCCAGACAAGTTTATACCGGATGGTGGTGAAACCTTTGAAGAACTTAGAGAACGAATTTCAAAAGAAATAAGTAAAATAGTAAAAAAGCATAGAGGTCAGACTATTGCGATAGTTTCTCATACTGTTGCAATAAAATCTTATATAGGATATATTGATAATCTTCCAATAGCACAACTTTGGAATCCACCATTTCTTCATCAAACTAGTTTAACAGTAATTGATTATGAAGAAGGAAAAGGTTCTATTTCGATGTATGCAGATATTTCCCATTTAGCTGAGGAAAAAGCAGAAAAGACAACGAAAACAGTATAAATTATAGATAGCTGGGTATTATTAAATTACTCGGCTATTTTTTTTCGATTTTGGGTGTTGAATATTAAAAAACCAAGTGATAATATATTTATAACGAAGGTCAAAGAAAGTAAAAGTCTAAAAGTTATTCATTCTTGTAAAGGAGATTATAATGGCAAGACTAACAGATATAATAGAAGCTTTTATAAAAGAGTTAGTTGATGAATGTAACTCAAATGAGCTAGAAATACAACGGAATGAACTTGCAGTACATTTTAGTTGTGCCCCATCGCAAATAAACTATGTGTTAACTACAAGATTTACAATGGAAAAAGGATATTACATAGAAAGTAAAAGAGGCGGCGGTGGATGCATTAAGATAAAAAAAGTTTCTTGTTTCTTAGAAAAAAATATAAAAGATGTGTTATTTGAGAAAATTGGAAATAGTATAACCTGTGGGGCTGCAGCAGAGGTTATAGAGATTCTTGTAAGTTTAGAGTTATTAACAAAGAAGGAAGCTGATATTTTAAGAGTAACAATAAATGATAGGACACTAGCATGTGTATGTAATGAACGTAATAGACTTAGAGCAGATATCTTAAAGTCAGTTTTATTATCATTAAGTATATAAATCTTTTTAAGTTTAATTTTCGATTTACCGACATAATATTTTAGAAAGACTTAATAAACATTTAAAATGTTAACAACATTAAGAGTCTAAATTTTTATGGCTAAGTAAAGTTTAAGATTAGAAAATCTAATACCTCAAGTATTTATAGGTTAGGAGGAAGAACTATGATATGCGAAAAATGCAAAGAGAATGAAGCAACTATTCATATAGAAAAATATATAAATGGAGAAAAGGAAGAAATGAATCTTTGTGAGAAATGTGCAAAGGAAACGGGAGCTTTTGGTATGATGGGAAGCTCAATATTTGGCGACTTTACCTTCCAAAATATTTTAAGTGGTTTTATGGATTATGTGAATATAGGTAAGAGTTCTAACGATATACCTAAAACAGAAGTTACTTGTAGTGGTTGTGGAACAACTTTAAGTGAATTTAGCAAAAAAGGAATAGTGGGCTGCGATACATGCTACAAAGATCTTGGAAGTTACATTATGCCTATTGTAAAGAAGGTTCAGAAAAACGTTGAACATAAAGGAAAGATACCTGAAAAATTAGAGAAAACTATTAAAAATAAGAAGTATTTATTAAAATTAAAAGAAGAACTTCAAAAAGCTATATTAGAAGAAAATTTTGAACATGCAGCAGAACTAAGAGATGAAATAAAAGGAATTCAAGCAGATTAGAGGTGAAAATATGAGGAATTGGATGAAGGGCGATGAGAACAATAATGATATTGTAATCAGTAGCAGAATCAGGCTAGCAAGAAATATGAAGGATAGAAAGTTACCACATAAGGAAACTCTAGAAAATTCAAGGGATATAATTTCAGAGGTTGAAAAAGTTTTTTTAGATAGAGAAGATAATGATTTTAAGGCAATTCATTTATGGGAGAATAAAGCAATAGAAAATGACTATTACTTTAAGAAACATCTCATATCTAATAAACTTATGGAAAATAAAGATTTTTCAGCATTTTTAGTGAATAAAGATGAAACTGTAAGCATTATGATAAATGAAGAAGATCATTTCCGAATCCAAGCAATTAGTTCTGGATTGAATTTTAAAGAAACTTATGAAACAGCTGATATATATGATAGTGTAATTGAAAAAAGTGTTGATTATGCTTTTGATGAAGATTTAGGATATATAACAGCATGTCCAACAAACTTAGGTACAGGAATGAGAGCTTCAGCAATGCTACATTTACCTACTCTAACTATGAGGAATGGAATAAGTAGCTTAGGAGAAACACTTACTCAAGTAGGGATGACTATAAGAGGACTTTATGGTGAAGGTTCAAAAGCGCATGGAAATATATATCAAATTTCAAATCAAGTTACTTTAGGCGTATCAGAACAAGAAATATTGGTAAACTTAGAATCAGTTATAAATCAAGTTATGAATAAAGAATTAAGCTATAGAGATTATATTTTAAATAATGCACAGATAGAAATAGAAGATAGAATATACAGATCACTTGGAATTATTACAAATGCTAGGTTGATAGATACTAAAGAAAGTTTAAAGCTTCTTTCAGATGTAAGATTAGGAGTAGAAATGGGTATAATTAAACATATAAGCATTGAAACATTAAATACTCTTATGGTAGAAATACAACCTAGTGCTATTCAAAAACAATGTGACAAGGAATTAGCCCAAAAGGATAGAAATATAAAGAGGTCAGAGTTATTAAGACAAAAATTAACTTAGGTGGTGATTTAAAATGATGTTTGGTAGATTTACGGAAAGAGCACAAAAAATTATTTATTTTGCCCAAGAGGAAGCGCAGAATCTTCAACATGGATATATAGGTACAGAACATATATTACTTGGAATTCTAAAGGAAGAAGGCGGACTCTCAAAGCAAGCACTAAATGAAATGAATGTTACTCTAGAAAAGGTTAGGGAGCTTATAGAAGAATACGAAGGTAAAGGGGATGCAGAGGTTGCAAAGAATGAAATTCCTCTTACTCCTAGGACTAAAAGATTATTAGATCTAAGTTTTTCAGAGGCAAGGGCCTTAAGTCATAACTATGTAAGTCCAGAACACATTCTTTTAGCACTAATTAAGGAAGGCGAAGGTGTTGCATTTACGATACTAAATAATCTAGGTGTTGACTTTAAAAGGCTTAGAGATAATATTGTAGATAGTCTTTCAGGAAAGCAACAGCAAGGTGATATTAAGGATAATAAGACTCATAGTATGCCAACACCAACTCTTGATCAATTTGGACGGGACTTAACTAAAATGGCAAAAGAAGCAAAGCTTGATCCTGTTATAGGAAGAGATAAAGAGACTGAAAGAGTTCTTGAGATATTGTCAAGAAGGACAAAAAACAATCCTTGTCTTATTGGTGAACCAGGTGTAGGTAAAACTGCTATAGCTGAAGGACTTGCTCAAAAAATTGTAGAAGGAAATATTCCAGAAATATTAAAAGACAAGAGAGTTGTAACATTAGATTTATCTTCACTAATTGCCGGTTCAAAATATAGAGGTGAGTTTGAAGAAAGATTAAAAAAAGTAATGGCTGAGATAACTAAAGCGGGCAATGTATTATTGTTTATAGATGAAATTCATACGATTGTAGGAGCTGGTGGAGCAGAGGGAGCTATAGATGCATCAAACATCCTAAAACCTTCTTTAGCTAGAGGTGAAATACAATGTATTGGTGCTACTACTCTAGATGAATATAGGAAATATATAGAAAAAGATTCTGCATTAGAGCGAAGATTCCAACCAGTTAAGGTAGGAGAACCTACAAAAGAGGAAGCTTTATTGATTTTAAAAGGACTTAGAGATAAATATGAAGCACATCATAGAGTTAAAATTACTGATGCTGCAATAGATGCAGCGGTAAACCTCTCAGACAGATATATAACAGATAGATATCTTCCAGATAAAGCTATAGATCTTATAGATGAAGCAGGGGCAAGAGTTAGAATCCAAAACTTAACGGCACCACCTGATCTTAAGAGTCTAGAAGAAGAATTAGAAAAAATCTCTAAAGAAAAAGCTGATGCTATTGGAGTTCAAGACTTTGAAAAGGCTGCTAGATTAAGAGATACAGAGAAAGAGACAAAAGAAAGATTAGAAAAGCTAAGTAAAGATTGGAAGAATAATAATAGTAGAACAGAAAACCAGGAGGTTGGAGAAGAAGAAATAGCAACGGTTGTTTCAAAATGGACCAATGTTCCTGTTGAAAAACTTACAGAAAAGGAATCAGAGAGATTATTAAAGCTTGAAGAAATACTACACAATAGAGTAATAGGGCAAGAAGAAGCTGTTATATCTGTAGCAAGAGCAGTTAGAAGAGCTAGGGTTGGACTAAAAGATCCAAAGAGACCGATTGGTTCATTCATATTCCTTGGACCAACAGGAGTTGGTAAAACAGAGCTTACAAAGGCATTAGCTGAGGCTATGTTTGATAATGAGAAGAATATGATACGAGTTGATATGTCAGAATATATGGAGAAGCATTCTGTAGCAAGATTAATCGGATCTCCTCCAGGATATGTTGGATATGATGAAGGTGGCCAATTAACTGAAAAGGTTAGAAGAAATCCATACTCAGTAATTCTTTTCGATGAAATTGAAAAAGCACATCCAGATGTATTTAATGTGTTACTTCAAATTTTAGAAGATGGAATTTTAACTGATGGAAAAGGAAAGGTTGTTAATTTTAAAAATACTATTATCATCATGACATCAAATGTTGGTGCTCACAGCATTAAGAAACAAAAGAGTTTAGGATTTAATACTGCTGGAGATATAAATAATTCAGAATATGAGAAAATGAAAGATAATATCATGGATGAATTAAAGCAATCTTTTAAGCCTGAATTCTTAAACAGAATAGACGACATAATTGTATTCCATAAATTGGAGGAAAAAGATCTAAGTGAAATTGTTAAGCTTATGCTTAAGAATGTTTCAGATAGATTGAAAGAGCAAGAGATATTCATTGAATTCGATGAAGAAGCTGAGAAGCTTCTTGCTAAAGAAGGATTTGATACAACTTATGGAGCTAGACCTTTAAGAAGAACTATAACAAAAACTGTAGAAGACAAATTATCGGAAGAGATTCTTAAAGGTAATGTTAAGAAATCTGATAGAGTTATAGTAACTGTAGAAGATAATAAACTTGAATTTACTAGAAAATAATCTAAAACTAATTTGTTTACCGCAGATTCATAGGTCTGCGGTAATTTTATTATAGTATGGGGATTATTTAAAATAACTTTATTGTGGTGTATAGTGGTTAATTCTTTGTTGAAAATACTTTCTTTAGGATAATGATATAAGATCTATTTTTTAGAAGTATTTGATTTTAATAATTAATTAGCTGACAAAGAATTGAATATACGGTGGAATTGTGGGAAAGTTAGTATATAATATTAAGTTGAAATGAAAAAATTTACATACGAGTTATAGTAGTTTAGTAATAAAAGAATATAAGCCTAACTAAGAGGTGAAAAAGTGGCAAAAATAAAAACAATATATGTATGTCAACAGTGCGGATATGAAAATCCTAAGTGGCTCGGAAAATGTCCTGAGTGTAATTCTTGGAATACTATGGTTGAAGAACAAAAATCAACTTCAGTGACAAGTAGCGTGATAACTTCAGCACAAAATGTTACTAGTGAACCTAAAAGCATAATGGTTATTAAGTCAGGAGAAAAAGAGAGATTTGATACGGGAATTAGTGAACTAAACAGAGTTCTTGGTGGAGGTCTTGTAAGAGGCTCATTAACATTGATTTCAGGTGCACCTGGAATAGGAAAATCAACGATACTTTTGCAAACAGCTAATAGTATTGCTAGTAAATACGGTAAAGTTCTATATGTATCTGGTGAAGAGTCAGAAGAGCAGATAAAAATCAGAGGTGACAGATTAAGCACTATAAATGAGAATTTACTGATAGTCTCTGAGACAGATATGGAAGCCATAGAAATTCATATTAACAATATAAAACCGGTATTTGTGATAATAGATTCAATACAAACAGTATTTAAGCCTTCAGTGACTTCAGCACCAGGTAGTGTTTCACAAGTAAGAGAGTGTTCTAATAGCATTATGCGGATTGGTAAGTCAAGTAATATTCCTTTCTTTATAGTTGCGCATGTAACTAAACAAGGAGAACTGGCAGGACCAAGAGTTCTTGAACATATGGTAGATACAGTACTTTCTTTTGAAGGAGAAAGAACAGAAGAATTTAGAATACTTAGAACGATGAAAAATCGTTTTGGAACCACTAGTGAAATTGGAGTTTTTGAAATGTGTGAGGAAGGATTACTTGCAATAAGTAATCCTTCAGGAGTATTTTTAGAAGAAACGAATTTTAATCAAGAGGGTTCTGTAGTAATTGGAATTATGGAAGGCTCAAGACCTATACTTGTTGAAATTCAAGCTTTGGTTACAGAGACTAAAGCACCAATGCCAAGGCGGACTGCAGTAGGGGTAGATTATTCAAGAGTAAGTCTAATTTTAGCTGTTTTAGAAAAAAAGCTAAAAATACCATTTTATAATTGTGATGTTTATGTTAATGTTGTAGGTGGATTAAATATAGAAGGCACGTCAGGTGACTTAGGACTTGCATTAGCATTGATTTCAAGTATAAAAGGAAATGAAATACCGTTAGAAAAGATGCTAGTTTTTGGAGAGATTGGACTAACTGGGGAAATAAGACCAGTAGCCTTTGGAGAAAGAATAGTAAATGAAGCATCTAAAATGGGATTTAAAAATATAATTTTACCTTATAGAAATACTCAAAAGCTTAAAAAACAGGATATTAATATAATAGGGGTAAATACTTTAAAAGAAGCATTCAGCAAAGTATTTAATAAACGATAAATATATATAGTTCTAAAAAATTTACTAATATAATTTTGTTTAGTAAAAATGATCTAAAAAATTTCAATTATAATAAATCTATATGTTCCGATAATAATCTTTCATATAATACTATCTATTGGCGGCAGTATACATACAGCAGCATCTATAGTTAAATATACACTTTGTAAGTTGAAAAAATTAAGTACTTGCTTGAGCAATTATTGTTTTATAGGAAAAGTAGTGAATCAATTATTCCTTGTAGTCAAAAATAATTGGCAGATAGGGGAATAATTGTAGTCCTTGATTCAATAAATTATGTTATCAAAAGAAATTTTTAAAGGGGTGAAAGGATAAGTGACAACTCAAAGGGGCGTCAAGGATCAAAATATAATGGATATACTTAAACGTATAGCACCAGGTACACAATTAAGAGAAGGCCTTGAGAATATACTTAGGGCGAAAACTGGAGGATTAATAATACTAGGAAATAGCGACCAACTTATGAAAATAGTAGATGGTGGCTTTAAAATAAATGCAGATTATAATCCTGCCTATTTATATGAACTAGCCAAGATGGATGGAGCTATAATATTAAGTAATGATTTAAAGAAGATTATTTGTGCTAACACTCAATTGATTCCAGATTTTTCAATTCACACCTTTGAAACTGGTACTAGACATAGAACTGCACAAAGAGTAGCTAAACAGTTTGGAGTTATAGCAGTAGCTATATCTCAAAGAAGAAATGTTATAACTGTTTTTAAAGATGACATAAAATATGTTCTTAGAGACAGTAGTACTGTTCTTGCAAGAGCAAATCAGGCTATACAAACTTTAGAAAAATACGTTGCAGTATTAGATAGAATAATTTCAAATGTCAATGTATTAGAATTTCAAGATATGGTTACCTTGTTTGATATTGCAACTGCTATTCAGAGAACAGAATTAGTGCTTAGAATAGTAGCAGAGATAGAAAGTTTTGTAATAGAACTAGGTGTTGAAGGGCGACTAATATCTATGCAAATGGGTGAACTTATCCGAAATGTTGAAAGAGAAGGACTTTTAATAATCAGAGACTATTGCGTCGTATCGGATGATTGTGAACAAGTATATGAAAGTTTTCAGCAGCTTGATGATGATGAAATTTTAGAATTAGATATGATTGCGAAGGTTCTAGGATATCCTGAGTTACCACTTATGGATACATTGATATCTCCAAGAGGTTATAGAATGACAAATAAAATTCCTAGGTTACCAATAGCAGTAATAAATAATTTGGTTAATTCTTTTGATAATTTTCAAGAAATTTTAAAAGCTTCTATAGAGGATTTAGATAAAGTAGAGGGAATAGGAGAAGCAAGAGCTAAAGCTATTAAGAATGGCTTAAGAAGATTACGGGAACAATCCATGTTAGATGTAAAGGCATAGCAAATATTTGCCATGCCTTTTATTAATTAAAATCACTTATTAAAGTAAAGGTTCTTATCTAAAACTAAATTTTCCTAAAGTGTTAATTTTGTCATTTTCTTTAAGTAGAATATCATACATATTTAAATCTAAGGTGTTACACAATGCAGCAACATAAAATAGATGATTTCCTAGTTCTCTTTCAACTATATCTCTACAGCTGTCACATAAATCTCCAATAACATGTGAATTTAAGGAATTTTTAAGTTTTTCATCGTTTAATGAATCTACATTAAAGTTCATTTGTTGCTTTTGACCGTTAACTTTGATACAACCACAGTTTGTAATAGCTTTTGATATTGCTCTATTGACCCTGGCATCAGATTCTTGAAGTTTTGATAATATATCAATGAGACTTCTGTGTCTAAGCAACGAGTCCTCAACGGTATTTTGAAAATCATCGAATATAACATCCTTCATATTGTTATCCTCCTCTTGGTAAACAATAAGACATAATTAAATTATAAGGTAAATAGAAATGTTTGTCAATTTATACATCTATCTTAATTAAATAATAAAGGATGTACCATTAATTGAATAGGGGGATAGTTTATATTTTTTTAAATTTATCAAGGAACTTGTTGAAATACTACGATAGATAATATAAACTTAACCTAAGTAGATATAAAAATTTACTATAAAAGTAGGTTTGTAAAAATTTCTTTGTTTAGTAGAAATTAAAAATGTCAATAATATTATTAGGAGGTGAATCTTTGATAAGAAAAATATTAAGAGGCCTTTTAACAGCAGCAGGAGTTACCATAGGTTATTTAATTGCCTCTGAGTTATTAACTGTTGATGTTATAAGGGAAACATTAAATTTGCGAAACAATTCTTTAACAGGTGTTTTAAGTTCTTTAGCAGTAGGATTATTATTTGGTATTATTTTTTTCTTATTGTCCCCTACTATAGTAAAAGGAATAGTAAAAGTTATAGATAGCTTTGAAAGATATTTTCAAAGGATATCAGTTTCAGACATAATAATGGGAGTTATCGGAGCAATAATCGGGATGATTCTAGGAGTATTGATAGGTATTCCTATATATAGCAAGTCAGTATTATTAGGAATTGTAGGAACCATTATTATTCTTATTTTTGCAATAATCGGTGCAGATGTGGCAGTAAAGAAAAAAGAAGAGCTATTTGCATTTATGGCTAATGCGAAAAAGAATGGTCTTGTTAAAGAAAAGAAGGAAAAAAATCATTCGAGATCTATTCCTAAAGTGCTAGATACTTCAGTTATAATAGATGGAAGAATATTTGACATTTGCCAATCAGGCTTTGTTGAAGGTCCTTTAGTTATTCCACATTTTGTACTTAATGAGTTAAGACATATTTCAGACTCATCTGACGACTTAAAAAGGACAAAGGGAAGAAGAGGTCTTGATATTCTAAATAAGATTCAAAAAGAATTGCCTATAGAAGTACAAGTTTATGAAAAGGATTTTACTGATATCCAAGAAGTAGACAGTAAGTTATTAAAGTTAGCACAAATACTAAATGGAAAAGTCGTTACAAATGATTATAACCTAAATAAAGTTGCAGAGGTTCAAGGGGTTCCTGTGTTAAACATAAATGAACTTTCAAATGCTGTTAAACCAGTATTACTTCCAGGTGAAGAATTAAATATCCAGATAATAAAAGAAGGAAAAGAACAAGGCCAAGGAGTGGCATATTTAGAAGACGGAACTATGATTGTAGTAGAGAATGGAAGAAACCGAGTTGGAGAACAAGTTTTTGTTAAGGTAACATCAGTTCTTCAAACTGCTGCGGGAAGAATGATATTTGCTACAGTAAAAAGTTAATAAAGAGGAAAGATATGAGTAAAGTTAGTGCAGTAATTCTTGCAGCAGGTAAAGGTAAAAGAATGGGAGCTGCAGTGAATAAACAATTTTTAGAACTTAAAGATAAGCCTATAATTTATTATGCTATTAAAGCTTTTGAGGATAACAGCAATGTAGATGAAATAGTTTTAGTTGCTGCAAAGGAAGAAGTAGAGTACATAAAGGAATCAGTTGTTAAAAAATATTTTTTTTCAAAAGTAAAAGAAGTTGTCATTGGGGGAACAGAAAGACAAGATAGTGTTTTTGCGGGTCTATCTGCGTTAAAAAACTGTGAGTATGTCCTCATCCATGATGGTGCTAGACCTTTTGTGACTAATGAAATTATAGACAATGGAATCAAGTATGTTAAGCAATATGGAGCCACAGCTTGTGGAGTAACTCCAAAGGATACAATAAAGTTGAAAGATGAAAATAATATTTCTGTGGATACTTTAAAAAGAAATGAACTTTTCTGTGTCCAGACGCCACAAACCTTTAAATTTGATGTTATATATAGAGCACATGAAATTATTAATCAAAAATCTTTAGAGGTAACTGATGATACTATGGCTGCTGAGATATTAGGAGAGAAGGTATATCTTTATGAAGGAACTTATGAAAATATAAAGATAACTACTCCAGAAGATATAATAATTGCTGAAAATATTTTAAATAGATTTCTTTAAGGACAGAATAAGATTTAAGAAATAGTGCTTATTGACAGTTTTTTTCAATCTGCGTATAATTAGAAAATATAAATAAATATCTAAGCGATGATGAAGAATAGTAGAAACAGCATTACAGAGATAAAACCAATTTGCTGAAAGGTTTTAAATGTTTTGAACCTACTTCGGAGTGTAGGAAAAAACTACCGGCGAGAAGCCGTTACCAGTAATGAGAACCAATTTAGGTGGTACCGCGATTAACACTCGCCCTAATTTTTAGGGGTGAGTGTTTTTATATTGTAAATATTTAAAGATAAGTAAGATTTATCTGGCTTCTCATGGGTTCTATAAAATAAATAATAAAATTCATGGTAAGTTATTACATGCATAGACATGTTGAAAAATAGTTTATGAAGAAGAGACAGGAGGAACTTAAAATGAAACTTTCAAAAGCGCTCATGTTAACTATGAGAGAGGTACCTGCAGAAGCAGAAATATCAAGCCATCAATTGATGCTTAGAGCAGGTTTGATGAGAAAAATGGCATCGGGAGTATATAACTACATGCCAATGGGATTAAAAGCACTAAAGAAGGTAGAAGATATAATTAGAGATGAAATGGATAAAGCAGGTGCTCAAGAATTTCTTGCTTCTGCATTAATTCCAGCTGAGTTATGGAAAGAATCTGGTAGATGGGACACTATGGGACCTGAGATGTTCAGATTAAAGGACAGAAATGATAGAGATTTTTGTCTTGGACCAACTCATGAAGAAGTATTTACTGATATAGCTAGAAATGAAATAAAATCATATAAGCAGTTACCAATAACTTTATATCAAATTCAAACTAAATATAGGGATGAGAGAAGACCAAGATTCGGGGTAATGAGATCAAGAGAATTCGTAATGAAGGATGCATATAGCTTTGATAAGGATAGCGAAGGATTAGATATAAGTTATAATGCTATGTATGAAGCATATAAAAATATTTTTTTTAGGTGTGATATAGAATGTAAGGCAGCTGAAGCTGATTCAGGTGCAATGGGTGGATCAGGTTCTGCAGAGTTTATGGTAAAATCAGAAGTTGGTGAAGATGATATAGTTTTCTGTAGTGCTTGTGATTATGCAGCAAACATAGAAAAATCACCTGCTACAGCAGAAGTTATGAAAAAAGAAGAATTAAAGAACTTAGAAAAGATTCATACACCAAATGCAAAAACTATTGAAGAACTAGTAAGTTTCTTTAAGGTAGACAGCAAAATGTTTGCTAAAACATTAATTTATAAAATTGATGAAAAGGTAGTTGGCGTTATGGTAAGAGGCGATAGAGAAGCTAATGAAGTCAAAATTGTTAATGCTTTAGGTGGTGCTGTTGAAGTTGAACTTGCAGACGATAAAACTGTATTTGATGCAACTAGTGCAAAAACAGGTTTTGCAGGTCCAATAAATCTTAAAGTTGACGAACTATTAGTAGATGAAGAAGTTTCTAATATGTATAACTTCATAGTTGGAGCTAATGAAACAGATTATCATTACACAAATGTTAACTACAATAGAGACTTTACAGGTAAAGTTGGTGATTTTAGAAAAGTAACAGAAGGAGAAAAGTGCCCAAAATGTGGTGCTCCAATAAATATTGCAAGAGGAATTGAAGTTGGACATATCTTTAAGTTAGGAACAAAATATTCTGAGTCTATGAATGCTGTATTTACAGATCAAGATGGAACACAAAAGCCATTCATAATGGGATGTTATGGTATAGGTGTTAACAGAACTTTAGCTGCTGTAATAGAACAACATAATGATGAAAATGGTATTATATGGCCTTTAGAAGTGGCTCCATATCAAGTAATAGTAGTGCCAGCAGTGTTTAAAGATGAAGTTCAAATGAAAAAAGCAGAAGAATTATATGATGCATTAAAAGCAATTGGTGTAGATGTTATTCTTGATGATAGAAATGAAAGAGCAGGCATCAAGTTCAAGGATGCAGATTTATTAGGAATTCCAATGAGAATAACTGTTGGTAAGAAAATTGCTGAAGGTGAAGTAGAGTTTAAATTAAGATCAAGTGCTGACTTAGAAGTTATAGCATACGATAAAGTGATAGATAGAGTAAAAGAAGAATTTAAAAAAATCTAGTTCATAGATTTTTACCTAGAAACTAAGTTTAAACTTAAAAGTTAGGTTTAGACTTAGAAACTAGGTTTTTTCTTTATTTTTCTTATATAAAATGATAATCTATATGTGATGAATAGAAACTTCATAAAAGTAAGGAGAGTAAAATGGATTTTGATATTTTAAAGAATAGTTTCACAAAAGAGTCAGCAAGTCAATTAAATTCTTTAGTTTTGGCTTATATAGGAGATGCTGTTTATGAAGTTTTTGTTAGAAGTCATTTAATAAACGAAAATAGAAATACGTTAGTTAATAAATTACATAAGGAAGCTACAAATTATGTAAAAGCAGAGGCTCAAAGCAACTTTATTCATGGAATTTTCAGTGAGCTCACGGAAGAAGAAGTTGCAGTGTATAAAAGAGGAAGAAATACTAAATCATATACAAAACCTAAAAATGCAGAAGTTAAACACTATAGAAATGCCACGGGTTTTGAAGCGTTAGTAGGATATCTATATTTATCGGAACAAATGGAGAGACTAAACTATCTTTTGAAGAAACTAATAGCAGAGACAAAATAAAAAACTTAGTAAGAGGTGCTATATCAATGAAAAAAGAGCCTAGAAAATCAGAAAGAGACAATAATAAATGGAATAAAGATCAAGTTAAAGGTAAGAAAAAAGATTTTTATCAAAAAGAAAATATAAAAGGTAAAGTCGATAGAAAACTAGAAGTGAGAAGAAATGAAGAACGAAAACCTAAAGATTTTGAAACGGTAAAATTTGAATCACAGGTTGTTCGTGAGGATATAATTGAAGGAAGAAATGCAGTTATAGAAGCACTGAAATCTAGTTCCACAACAATAGAGCAGATATTAGTTGCAAAAGGCGATACTACTGGATCAATTAATGTAGTTTTAGCTGAAGCAAGAGAGAAAAGATTAGTAGTAAAAGAAGTTGATAGAAAGAAATTGGATGAAATGTCGCAAACGGGAGTTCACCAAGGTGTAATAGCTATAGTTACTCCGTATAAATATTGCGAAGTTGAGGATATACTAGAATATGCCCAAAAAAAAGGTGAAGATCCGTTTATCATAATATTAGATGAGATAGAAGACCCTCATAATTTAGGTGCAATTTTAAGAACTGCAGAAGTATGTGGAGTTCATGGTGTGGTAATACCTAAAAGAAGAAATGTAGGAATTACACCAACAGTATATAAGACTAGTGCAGGAGCAGTACAATACATGAAGGTTGCTAAAGTACCTAATATAAATTCAGTCATTGATAGTTTAAAGAAAAAAGGTATTTGGATTTATGGTGCTGACATGGATGGAAAAGTTTATTGCCAAGATGCAAACTTTAGAGGAGCCGCAGCATTGATTATTGGAAGTGAAGGAAGAGGCATTTCGAAGTTAACTAAAGAAAAATGTGATTTACTTGTTAAAATCCCTATGGTAGGGCAAATAACATCACTTAATGCATCAGTAGCAGGCGGAATTTTAATGTATGAAATTTTAACACAAAGGATGAAATAATTGAGATATATATATATTGACGGATATAATATATTGAATAGTTGGCCAAATCTAAAGCCTAAAAACGATACTGAATTTGAAGGAGCTAGGCAAAGTTTAATTGAAAAAATGCAGAACTATGGTGGATATAATGGAGATAATATATTCATTATATTTGATGCACATTTGGTTCAAGGAAGCTTAGAAAAGGAAGAAATAGTGGGAAATGTAACTGTAGTTTTTACAAAAGAAGGAGAGACAGCAGATAGTTATATAGAAAGAACAGTTAATAATTTAGGACGAAGAAAAAATGTATTAGTTGTGACCAATGACTCTCTGGAACAACAATTAATATTCCAAAGAGGAGCTATTAGAATGTCTTCATTAGAATTCTATCATGAGGTAAAAAATATTGAAAAAACAATAAAAGAACAAACAAAACTTTTATCATATAGAAAAACGGATAGAATAGAAGATAGTTTAGATGAAAAAATATTGAAAAAATTAGAAAAAATGAGAAGAGGATGTTAAACTTCTTGACTAAGAAAAAATTTATAGGATATAATCTAATAGGGTATTATATAGAATGAGTTGATACTTACAGTTATGGGGGAGGGAAATCAATTTGGTACAGTTAGATAAAGAGGCATATGGAGAAAAAGACTATTACCAAATGATCGATGAAGAGATAGTTTTAGTAGCCAAGGATGGGGATTCAGATGCACTAGAATATCTTATCAACAAGTATAAAGGCTTTGTAAAATCCAAGGCAAAGTCATATTTTCTAATTGGCGCAGATAAAGAAGACATATATCAAGAAGGCATGATAGGATTATATAAAGCTATACGTGACTTTAAACCGCATAAGCTAGCATCTTTTAAGGCTTTTGCAGAGATATGTATAACAAGGCAGATAATAACAGCAATTAAAACAGCTACAAGGCAAAAACATATACCACTTAATACATATATATCTTTAAATAAGCCAGTATATGATGAAGAATCTGATAGAACACTTATGGATATGCTTACTACATTGAAAGTTTCAGATCCTGAGGAATTGATGATAAGTCGTGAAGAAATTCAAAGAATTGAAAAGCAAATAGAATGTGTTTTATCAGCTTTAGAAATAGAAGTTTTAAATTCATATCTAGAAGGGAAGTCTTATCAAGAGATTGCTTGCGATTTAGAGAGAGGCCCTAAGTCTATAGATAATGCTTTGCAAAGAGTTAAAAGAAAACTCGAGAAGAGCTTAAATGAAAATATAAAAAAATATTGACAAAATTTTAGCTTGATAGTAGAATTTATAAGTGTTTGAATATAGCTGATACGATTCTAGTTTAGTTTAATGAAATTGCCCATATAGCTCAGTCGGCAGAGCGTCACCTTGGTAAGGTGGAGGTCACCGGTTCAATCCCGGTTATGGGCTCCATTGATATAATAAACACTAGGGTTAGTTTACAGTGAATTATTATAAATAATGACGATATCATTAAGGAGGAAATCAAGATGTCAAAATCAAAATTCGAAAGAACAAAACCACACGTAAACATCGGAACAATTGGTCACGTTGACCACGGTAAGACAACATTAACAGCTGCAATCACATCAGTACTTGCACTTAAAGGTGGAGCAAAAGCTTTCAAATATGACGAAATAGATAAAGCGCCAGAAGAAAAAGAAAGAGGAATCACAATCAACACAGCTCACGTTGAGTACGAAACTGAAAATAGACATTATGCACACGTTGACTGTCCAGGACATGCTGACTATGTTAAGAACATGATCACTGGAGCAGCGCAAATGGACGGAGCAATATTAGTTTGTTCAGCAGCAGATGGTCCAATGCCACAAACAAGAGAACACATACTATTATCATCAAGAGTTGGTGTACAATACATAGTAGTATTCTTAAACAAAGCAGATATGGTAGACGATCCAGAATTATTAGAATTAGTTGAAATGGAAGTAAGAGAATTACTAGATGAATACGGATTCCCAGGAGATGATACTCCAGTAATAACAGGATCAGCATTAAAAGCATTAGAAAACCCATCAGATGAAGAAGCAACAAAATGCGTAATGGAATTAATGGCAGCAGTTGATTCATACATCCCAACACCAGAAAGAGCAACAGACAAACCATTCTTAATGCCAGTAGAAGATGTATTCACAATCACTGGAAGAGGAACAGTTGCAACTGGAAGAGTTGAAAGAGGAATTCTTCATGTAGGAGACGAAGTAGAACTAGTTGGATTACACGAAGAAACAAGAAAAATCACTGTAACAGGTGTAGAAATGTTCAAGAAATTACTTGATGAAGCAATGGCAGGAGATAACATCGGAGCATTATTAAGAGGTGTTCAAAGAGATGAAATCGAAAGAGGTCAAGTATTATCAAAACCAGGTTCAGTAACACCACACAGCAAGTTCGTAGGTCAAGTATACGTACTTAAGAAAGAAGAAGGCGGAAGACACACACCATTCTTCGATGGATACAGACCACAATTCTACTTCAGAACAACAGACGTTACAGGTTCAATCAAATTACCAGACGGAGTTGAAATGGTAATGCCAGGAGACCACATCGACATGAACGTAGAATTAATAACACAAGTAGCAATGGATGAAAACCTAAGATTCGCTATCAGAGAAGGCGGAAGAACAGTTGGTTCAGGTGTTGTTACAACAATCGTTGAATAATCCTCAGTAACAAGTAATAAGTAAGGACTGGGTAATTAACCTAGTCCTTTTAAAAAGTGCTTAAATCGTAAAAGAATATTTCATTTGACATATAAAGCGCTATATGATAAAGTAGATAAGTAACAAATTACAATAAAAAATATTACTAATGTTAATATAAATACATTGGCTCAACTGTAGGAGGTGTAGACTTTGAGAGTAAAAGTAACTTTAGCATGCACAGAATGCAAACAAAGAAACTACAACACAATGAAAAACAAGAAAAACGATCCAGATAGATTAGAGCAGAGAAAGTATTGTAAATTCTGCCAAAAACATACTGTTCACAAAGAAACAAAATAATTCAATTAAAGTGTTAATATGATAATAGGGTGTGAAGGATATGGCTGTTAATGAGCAAAAAACACAAACAACGAGAAAAAATGGTAACTTTTTCTCTAGAGTTCTTAGAGAGATAAAAGCTGAAATTAAAAGAATTACATGGCCTGAAAGAGAAAATGTTAAGAAGGCGACGAAATCAGTGTTGTTATTTACAATTTTCTTCGCTGTGCTTATTGGGCTATTAGATCTTGGCTTAAATAACCTCTACAAGTTAATATTTAAATAACAAACAAAGAGGAGGTTAGAATAGGATAAGTCCTATTTAGAGAATTATGGCAGAGAAAGCTAAATGGTATGTTGTAAATACATTCTCAGGTTATGAAAATAAAGTAAAAGCAACCTTGGAAAAATCAATTGACAACAGAAATCTTCACAACTATTTCTATGACATCCAAATCCCTATGTCAGAAGAGGTTGAAGAAAAGGATGGCAAGCAAAAAGTTGCCTTAAAGAAGTTATTACCTGGTTATGTATTTATTAAAATGATAATGACAGACGACACTTGGTATATCGTAAGAAATACCAGAGGCGTTAGTGGCTTTGTTGGTCCAGCTGGTAAACCAGTTTCTCTTACCAATGAAGAAATTGATAGAATGGGTATTAATGATACTCCTGCAACCGTTGACATGGAGGTTGGTGAAACAGTTCTAATTACTTCTGGAGCATTGAAAGGTTTTAATGCTCAGATAACAGAAGTGAATATAGAAAAACAAAAAATAAAAGGCTTAGTTGATATGTTTGGTAGAGAAACACCTGCTGAATTAGACTTTGCACAAGTAGAAAAATTAGATTAATATGCTATTAAGACGAAAGTCTTAACATAGTGGGAGGAAAATATCTTTCCGCCAAACCACATTTTAGGAGGTACAGATTCATGGCTAAAAAAGTCGTAGGATTAATTAAACTTCAACTTCCTGCAGGAAAAGCTACTCCAGCACCACCAGTTGGTACTGCACTAGGACCACATGGTGTTAACATTATGCAATTCTGTAAGGAATACAATGCTAAGACTGCTAATCAAGCAGGATTAACAATACCAGTAGTATTAACTGTTTATCAGGACAGATCTTTCAGCTTTATATTAAAAACTCCACCAGCAGCAGTTCTAATAAAGAAAGCAGCTGGACTTGAGAGTGGTTCAGGAGTTCCAAACAGAACAAAGGTTGGTAAAATAACTCAAGAACAATTAAGACAAATTGCTGAAACAAAATTACCTGATTTAAACGCTGGATCAGTTGAAGCGGCTATGAGCATGATTGCAGGAACTGCAAGAAGCATGGGCGTAACTATAGTAGAATAATTTTATCAGTATACTGATAACGTAATTAGTGGGAGGTAAAAACCGCTAAAACCACAAGGAGGATAGAGATAATGGGAAAGAATTATATAGAAAGCGCTAAGCTTATCGACAAAAACGTTCTTTATACACCACTAGAAGCTCTAGAATTAGCAGTTAAGACATCAAAAGCAAAATTCGATGAAACTATCGAATTAGCAGTAAGACTTGGAGTAGACCCAAGACATGCTGATCAACAAGTTAGAGGAGCAGTTGTTCTTCCTCACGGAACTGGTAAATCAGTTAGAACGCTTGTTTTTGCAAAAGGTGAGAAAGCTAAGGAAGCTGAAGCAGCAGGAGCTGAATATGTTGGTGCAGAAGAATTAGCAGACAAAATCCAAAAGGAAAACTGGTTTGAATTTGACATTGTAGTTGCTACACCAGATATGATGGGTGTTGTTGGTAGATTAGGTAGAATCCTAGGACCAAAAGGTTTAATGCCAAACCCTAAATCAGGTACAGTTACATTTGATGTAGCTAGAGCAATACAAGAAATTAAAGCTGGTAAAGTTGAATACAGAGTTGACAAAACTTCTATCGTTCACGTTCCAGTTGGTAAGAAATCATTCGGAGCTGAAAAGTTAAAAGATAACTTCACAGCAATGATGGAAGCAATAGTTAAAGCTAAGCCAGCAGCTGCTAAAGGTCAATACATCAAATCTGTTAGTGTTTCAAGCACTATGGGACCAGGAGCAAAAGTTAACCCTAACAAAGTGTTAGACTAATCATAAGATTAGAGACTCTTATATTTATAAGGGGCTTACAAATAATGAGTAGATTTTACAGTATGTAAGAAAAACTCATAAAATGTAAGAATGGTTAAGAAAGTTGTTGACAAGGTTGTTTTATCGCTGATATAATATTAGCGTTGATTAAGTAAATAACTTTCCGTAGAAAGTAGGTACCTTATGGTGTAACGTTATACAACCTGCCGAGGAAGACGATATATATATTATTTAGTATATAAAGGTCTCTTCGTGCGTCTACGGAGAGACCTTTAATTATATAAAACAGTTTATATAGACTGTGAGGAGGTGGACACACAGTGGAAGTGATAAGCAAAAATAGAATAGCTAAACAAGAAAAAGTTGCTGAGATAAAAGAAAAGCTAGTTAATTCAAAAGGATTAGTTTTAGCTCAATATCAAGGTAATACTGCTGAAGCTGATACAGCATTAAGAAAGGCTTGTAGAGAAGCTGGTGTTGAGTATAAAATTTACAAAAACACACTAGTAGCATTAGCTGCTAAAGAGGCTGGTATCGAAGGTTTAGATCCATTCTTAACAGGACCAATAGCTATAGCATTCGGTTACGAAGAAGCTACAGCTCCTGCAAGAATATTAAATGATTTCGCAAAAGAACACAAATCATTTGAATTAAAAGCTGGTGTTGTTGAAGGTACAGTTTATGATACAGAAACTATCAAAAAACTTGCAAACATACCATCAAGAGAAGTTCTTATTGCAAAACTTCTTGGAAGCTTCAAGGCTCCAATATCAAACTTCGCATACTTGTTAAAAGCTATCGAAGAAAAGAAACAATCAGAAGCTTAATTAAAAATAATCAAATTAATTTAGATATAAATTCGGAGGTGCACTTTAATGGATAAGAATCAAATAATTGAAGCTATAAAAAATATGACAGTTTTAGAATTAAACGAATTAGTAACAGCTTGTGAAGAGGAATTTGGCGTAAGCGCTGCTGCTCCTGTAGCTGTAGTTGGCGGAGCTGCTCCAGCTGCTGCTGAAGAAAAGACTGAATTCAACGTAGTATTAAAAGAAGCTAAAGAAAAAATCAAAGTTATCAAAGTTGTTAGAGAATTAACTGGTCTTGGCTTAAAAGAAGCTAAAGAATTAGTTGATGGTGTTCCAAAGGCTCTTAAAGAAGGAGTTTCTAAGGAAGAAGCTGATGCAATGAAAGCTAAGTTAGAAGAAGTAGGAGCTGTTGTAGAATTACAATAGTTTTAAAAATAAAAAGGCACAGTAAAATGTGCCTTTTTTTATTCTAGAAAACAAGCTTAAAACTATGTAATAAAAACTTGTAAGACAATTATAGATTAAACTAAAATATAAATAATTGTTGACTGTTCTGTAGTATTATGATAGAATATTAAATTGCATTGGTGTGTGAAAATAACACATTGAAATGAATTTTTAATACAAAGTATTAAATGAAAAATTTAAGTCAAGAATATGAAAATGACAATGTATGCAATCCAATGACACTTTTAAAAAGACAGGGGTGTTTATTGGTTATTTTAGTTTATACAAGGGGTGAAAGCTAATGGTACATCCTGTCCAAGTTGGTAAAAGAACCAGAATGAGCTTCTCAAAACAAGTAGAAGTAGGCAAAATGCCAAATCTTATAGAAATTCAAGTGGATTCCTATAAGTGGTTTTTAGATGAAGGTCTTCAAGAAATCTTTGATGACGTAAATCCAATACAAGACTACACTGGTAATCTTGTACTTGAGTTTGTAGGCTACAAATTAGACATGGAAAACATCAAGTATTCTGTTGAAGAATGCAAGGAAAGAGACGCTACTTATGCAGCACCATTAAAAGTAACAGTAAGATTACTAAATAAGGAAACCGGTGAAGTTAAAGAGCAAGAAGTTTTCATGGGAGATTTCCCATTAATGACTGAACAAGGTACCTTTATTATTAATGGTGCAGAAAGAGTTGTAGTATCACAATTAGTTAGATCTCCAGGAACGTACTACAATTACACTGTAGACAAAACTGGTAAAAAACTATATTCCTCTACAGTAATACCAAATAGAGGAGCATGGTTAGAGTATGAAACAGATTCTAACAGCGTAATTTATGTAAGAATTGATAAAACTAGAAAGCTTCCGATCACAATGTTAGTAAGAGCAATGGGATATGGAACTGACGCTGAAGTAATAGACTTCCTTGGTGAAGAAGAAAGACTAAAAGCTACTATGGAAAAAGATAGTGTTAAGTCTAGAGAAGATGCCTTACTTGAAATCTATAAGAGATTGAGACCAGGCGAACCTCCGACTGTAGAAAGTGCAGTAGAACTTATAAATACGCTATTCTTTGATCCTAAAAGATATGATTTATCTAGAGTAGGTAGATATAAGTTCAATAAGAAGTTAGCTCTTTCACTAAGAATAGCTAACCAAACAGCAGCTGAAGATATTGTAAATCCTGAAACAGGTGAAATACTTGTTGAGAAAGGAACAAAGATAGAAAGAGAAAAGGCTGTAGAAATTCAAAACCTTGGAATAAATGAAGTTATTATTCAAGTAGAAGATAAGACATTAAAGGTAATAGGTAATAATTTTGTAGACATAAAGTCACATGTTAACTTTGATCCTACTAAGATAAATGTCAAAGAGTTAGTACATTATCCAACCCTTAGAGAAATACTTGATCAATATACAGACGAAGAAGAGCAAAAAGCTGAAATCAAGAAAAATATACACAAATTAATTCCTAAGCATATTGTAAAAGATGACATATTAGCGACTGTTAACTATGAAATCGGATTACCTTATGGTGTAGGAAATGTTGATGATATAGACCATTTAGGAAATAGAAGACTTAGAGCAGTTGGAGAACTTCTTCAAAATCAATTCAGAATAGGTCTTTCAAGGATGGAAAGAGTAGTCAAGGAAAGAATGACTGTTCAAGATCAAGAAGCAATAACGCCACAAGCATTAATAAATACAAGACCAGTTGCTGCTGCTATCAAAGAATTCTTTGGTAGTTCACAGTTATCACAATTCATGGATCAAACGAATCCATTAGGAGAACTTACACATAAGAGAAGATTATCTGCATTAGGACCAGGAGGTCTTTCGAGAGAAAGAGCTGGTTTCGAAGTTAGAGACGTTCATCACTCACATTATGGAAGAATGTGTCCAATAGAAACACCAGAAGGTCCAAACATAGGTCTTATTAATTCTTTAGCTACATATGCAAAGGTTAATGATTATGGATTTATTGAAACTTGTTATAGAGTTGTAGATAAAAAAGAAGGTAGAGTAACCGAAGAAATAAGATACTTTACAGCTGATGAAGAAGATGCATTAGTTGTTGCTCAGGCAAATGAACAACTGGATGAAAATGGATATTTTGTTAACAGTAAAATCACTGTCAGAGATGGTGAAGATGTGTTGGTAGTATCAAAACATGATGTTGATTTAATGGATGTTTCATCGAGACAATTAGTATCTGTTGCTACAGCTATGATACCATTCTTAGAAAATGACGACGCATCAAGAGCACTGATGGGTTCAAACATGCAACGTCAGGCAGTTCCATTATTAAAACCACAAGCACCTATTGTTGGTACTGGTATAGAATATAAGGCTGCTGTTGACTCAGGGGTGCTTCCTAAAGCTATTCATGCTGGTGAAGTTGTGTATGTTAGTGCAGACCTTGTTAAAGTTAAGAGAGATGAAGATGGAAAACTTGATAGTTATAAACTGTTAAAGTTCAAAAGAACCAACCAAAGTACATGTATCAACCAAAGACCTATCGTTGTTAAAGGCGAAAAAGTTGAAGCGGGTGCAGTATTAGCAGATGGTCCATCTACGGACTTAGGAGAAATAGCTCTTGGAAAAAATATAAGAATGGGCTTTATCACTTGGGAAGGTTACAATTATGAAGATGCGATGCTAATTTCTGAACAATTAGTTAGAGATGATGTATTTACTTCTATACACATTGAAGAATATGAATGTGAAGCTAGAGACACTAAACTAGGACCAGAAGAAATAACAAGAGACATACCAAATGTTGGTGAAGATGCACTTAAAGATATAGATGACAGTGGAATAATTAGAATAGGTGCAGAGGTAAGGTCAGGAGATATCCTTGTTGGGAAAGTTACACCAAAAGGGGAAACTGAACTTACTGCAGAAGAAAGACTTTTAAGAGCTATCTTCGGTGAAAAAGCAAGAGAAGTTAGAGATACGTCATTAAGAGTACCTCATGGAGAAGCTGGTATCATCGTTGATGTTAAGATATTTACAAGAGAAAATGGTGATGAATTACCACCAGGAGTTAATCAACTTGTAAGATGTTATATTGCTCAAAAAAGAAAAATATCAGTTGGAGATAAAATGGCTGGTAGACACGGTAATAAAGGGGTTATCTCAAGAGTATTACCAGAAGAAGATATGCCATTCTTACCAGATGGTAGGCCACTTCAAATATGCTTAAATCCTCTAGGCGTTCCTTCTCGTATGAATATCGGGCAGGTACTTGAAGTTCATCTTGGATGGGCTGCTGCAAATAAGGGATGGCATATTGCGACACCAGTATTTGACGGAGCAACTGAAGAAGAAATTGAAGATCAATTAGAAGAAGCTGGTTATGCTAGAGATGGTAAAACAGTACTATATGATGGTAGAACTGGAGAACCTTTTGATAATAGAGTTACTGTTGGATATATGTATATCTTAAAGTTGGCTCATTTGGTTGATGATAAGATTCATGCTAGATCTACAGGTCCATACTCCTTAGTTACTCAACAACCACTTGGAGGTAAAGCACAATTCGGTGGCCAGAGATTTGGAGAAATGGAAGTTTGGGCCCTAGAGGCTTATGGAGCAGCACATACACTGCAAGAAATTCTAACTGTTAAATCCGATGACGTTGTAGGAAGAGTTAAAACTTATGAAGCAATTGTTAAAGGAGAAAATATTCCAGAACCAGGTCTTCCAGAATCATTTAAGGTTCTTATAAAGGAATTACAGGCATTATGCTTAGATGTTAGAGTATTAACAAGTGATAATGAGGAAATTCAATTAAAAGAATCAGTTGATGAAGAATTAGAAGATTTAGAAGTTAATATAGAAGGAATAGAAAATGGCGTTCCTGCGGACACTGATTTACCATCAGAAGAAGATATTGACTTACAGGATGATTTCTTTAAAGAAGAAATGGATATAGATTTAGACTATGAAGAACTTCCATTAGACGGATTAAAAGATGACTTTGAAATAGAAGATTTTAACGAAGAAGACTAATTGAAGGGAGGATGAACCCTTGGAATTAAATAATTTTGATGCATTACAAATTAGATTGGCTTCACCTGAAAAGATTAGAGAGTGGTCAAGAGGTGAGGTTAAAAAACCAGAAACAATAAACTATAGAACTCTAAAACCAGAAAAGGATGGTTTATTCTGTGAAAGAATATTCGGACCAATGAAGGATTGGGAGTGTCATTGTGGTAAGTATAAAAGAGTTAGATATAAGGGGATTGTTTGTGACCGTTGCGGAGTTGAGGTTACAAAATCAAAAGTAAGACGTGAAAGAATGGGGCATATAGAACTTGCTGCCCCAGTTTCTCACATTTGGTATTTTAAAGGTATTCCATCAAGAATGGGATTAATTTTAGATATGTCTCCAAGAGCTCTTGAAAAGATTTTATACTTTGCATCTTATGTAGTATTAAAGCCAAAGGAAACCCCATTATTAAAGAAACAACTTCTAACTGAGAAGGAATATAGAGAAGCAATTGATAAGTACGGATACGATAGCTTTGAAGCAGGTATGGGTGCAGAATCAGTTAAAGTACTTCTAGAAGAACTTGACTTAGAAAGCCTATCTAAAGAACTTAAAGAAGAGTTGATTCAAAGTTCAGGACAAAAGAAGGTTAGAATTATCAGAAGACTTGAAGTTGTAGAATCTTTTAGAAAGTCTGGTAATAAGCCATCTTGGATGATAAGTGATGTAATACCAGTTATACCACCAGATTTAAGACCAATGGTTCAATTAGACGGTGGAAGATTTGCTACATCAGATTTAAATGACTTATATAGAAGAGTTATAAATAGAAATAACAGACTTAAAAAGCTTCTTGATTTAGGAGCACCAGATATAATAGTTAGAAACGAGAAGAGAATGCTTCAAGAAGCAGCAGATGCTCTAATCGATAATGGTAGAAGAGGTAGACCAGTTACAGGACCAGGAAATAGGCCTCTTAAATCTTTATCAGATATGCTTAAAGGTAAGCAAGGTAGATTTAGACAAAACCTTCTTGGAAAACGTGTTGACTACTCAGGTAGATCTGTTATTGTTGTTGGACCAGAACTTAAGATGTATCAATGTGGTCTTCCAAAGGAAATGGCACTTGAATTATTCAAACCATTTGTTATGAAGAAGTTAGTTGAAAGTAATGCTGCTCACAATATTAAGAGTGCTAAGAGAATGGTTGAAAGAGTTCAGCCACAAGTGTGGGATGTCTTAGAAGAAGTTATTCAAGATCATCCAGTACTACTTAACCGTGCGCCTACGCTTCATAGACTTGGTATTCAAGCTTTCCAACCAGTACTAGTTGAAGGAAGAGCTATAAAACTTCACCCACTTACATGTTCAGCATATAATGCTGACTTTGATGGTGACCAGATGGCTGTTCACTTACCTTTATCTGTTGAGGCTCAAGCTGAAGCTAGATTCTTAATGTTAGCGGCTCATAATATAATGAAGCCATCTGATGGAAAGCCAGTTTCAGTTCCTACTCAGGATATGGTTTTAGGATCATATTACTTAACTCTAGAAAAAGAAGGAGCTAAGGGAGAAGGTAAATTCTTTACTAACACTGATGAAGTATTAATGGCTTACCAAAATGGAGATATAGCTATTAATGCAAGAATTAAAGTAAGACTGCAAAAAGTAATTGATGGTAAGGTTATAAAAGGTAATATAGAAACTACTTGTGGTAAGATAATTTTTAATGAATCAATTCCTCAAAATTTAGGTTTTGTTGATAGAACAATTCCAGGTAATGAGTTGAAATTAGAAATAGATTTCCTTGTAAGTAAAAAGAATTTAGGAAATATTATAGAAAAATGTTATCAAAAATATGGACCAACGAAAACATCAACGATGCTTGATAAAATCAAAGCTACAGGATATCACTATTCAACAATAGGAGCTATCACAGTTTCTACTTCAGATATGACAGTTCCACCTCAAAAGAAGGAATTAATGCATGAAGCAGAAACTACTGTTGATAAGATTGAAAAGATGTTCAGAAGAGGTTTTATTTCAGAAGATGAAAGATATGAAAAAGTTATAGAAAAATGGACTGAAACTACTGAAAAGGTTGCGGATGCACTTATGGCTAACCTTGATAAGTTCAATCCAATATTCATGATGGCAGATTCCGGAGCCAGAGGTTCTAAGTCTCAGATTAAACAACTTGCAGGTATGAGAGGACTTATGGCGAGCCCATCAGGTAAAATCATAGAACGTCCAATCAAATCTTCCTTCAGAGAAGGTCTAGACGTATTAGAATACTTTATATCTACTCACGGAGCTAGAAAAGGTAACGCCGATACAGCACTAAAAACGGCTGACTCAGGTTACTTAACAAGAAGACTTGTTGATGTAAGCCAAGATGTTATCGTAAGAAGTGAAGATTGTGGTGATGATGAAGGTTTCGAAGTAGTAGAAATCAAAGAAGGAAATGAAGTAATCGAACCATTACATGAAAGATTAGCTGGTAGGTATATGGCTGAAGATGTAGTTGATCCAGAAAGTGGAGAAGTACTTGCAGCTAAAAATTCTTATGTTGATGTTCCTCTTGCTGAAAAGATTGAAAAAAGAGGAGTAAAGAAAGTAAGAATAAGATCTGTATTTACATGTAAATCTAAACATGGAGTTTGTGCAAAATGCTATGGTATGGATATGGCTACAGGTCAAAAGGTTAATATAGGTGAAGCGGTTGGTATAGTAGCGGCTCAATCTATCGGTGAACCAGGTACTCAGCTTACAATGAGAACGTTCCATACTGGTGGTGTTGCCGGAGCCGATATAACTCAAGGTCTTCCTAGAGTTGAAGAATTGTTCGAAGCTAGAAAGCCAAAGGGTCTTGCTATTGTAAGTGAGATTGCAGGTACAGTTAAATACGAAGAAACTAAAAAGAAGAGAACTGTAATTGTTGTTGGCAATGATGGTGAAGAAGCAACATATGATATTCCGTTTGGATCATCAATAAGAGTAGTTAATGGTGATGTTATAGAAGCTGGTGATGAAATAACACAAGGTTCTGTTAACCCACATGATATAATCAGAATTAAGGGTGTCAAAGCTGTTAAGAATTACTTATTATCAGAAGTTCAAAAGGTTTATAGACTACAAGGTGTTGATATCAATGATAAGCATCTTGAAGTTGTAGTAAAACAAATGACAAGAAAAGTTAAGATAGATGATTCTGGGGATACTGAATTGTTACCAGGAACAATGATAGATATGTATGATTATGCTGAAGTAAATGAAAATGCAATAGCGAATAATCAAGAACCTGCAAAAGGAATAGTTTCCCTTTTAGGTATCACAAAAGCTGCTCTTGCTACAGATTCATTCTTATCAGCTGCATCATTCCAAGAAACAACTAGAGTTCTTACTGATGCTGCAATAAAGGGAAAAGTAGATCCATTATTAGGATTGAAGGAAAATGTAATTATCGGTAAGTTAATTCCAGCTGGAACAGGAATGAAGAGATATAAGAACATAAGTATCGATGTTGCACGAGAAACAGAAATCGCAATAGAGGAATAGCAAAAAAATTGTTATGTTGACACAAGGTTTGTAAAATGATAAAATACATTTTGTGTGTTAATTGTTACAGAGAGTATTTCGATATTCTCTGTAACAGTAATGTTAATGGAGGCAGTGGAAATGGTTGAAAGACTTCAAGGCAAGAAAGTAGTGGGCTTAAAGCAAACTATAAAAGCTCTTAAAACCGGAAATTGTAAAAAATTATACATCGCTAAAGATTCAGATGATAACATAAGAGAAAATATTGAAGGTTTAGCTATGGAAAGCTCCATTGAGGTTATTTATATTGATACTATGAAAGAATTAGGCAGATTATGCGGTATTCAAGTTGGAGCCGTTGCTGCCGCAACTGTATAATTACCTTGCTAAATCCATATTTATATAGATTTAAAAAATAAAAGAGGAGGTGCAGAGATGCCAACTATTAGCCAGTTAGTAAGAAAAGGCAGAAAAGACATAGTAACTAAATCAACAGCTCCAGCTTTGAAAGCGAGCCCTCAAAAAAGAGGAGTTTGTACTGTTGTTAAAACTACTACTCCAAAGAAACCTAACTCAGCGCTTAGAAAAATTGCTAGAGTTAGATTAACTAATGGATATGAAGTAACAGCATACATTGGTGGTGTTGGCCATAACTTACAAGAACATAGTGTTGTTCTTATAAGAGGTGGTAGAGTTAAGGACGTACCGGGTGTTAGATACCATATAGTAAGAGGTGCGTTAGACTGTGCTGGTGTAGCTAACAGAATGCAGGCTAGATCAAAATACGGTGCTAAGAAGCCTAAAGCGAAGAAATAATTCTTCGTACACTAGTGCTATGTCTTCAGTAAATATATATTTCAATTAATAATAATTACATCCATTATGGAGATTATATATAACAGATGGCAAAGCACTTTACGACAAAACATAAATTGTCGAGTACCGATGAACTTAAATTTAAACTGTTAAGGAGGGAAGAAAAGTGCCAAGAAAAGGACATATAGCTAAAAGAGATGTATTACCAGATCCAATGTACAACAACAAAGTTGTTACAAAGTTAATAAACAACATAATGGAAGATGGTAAAAAAGGTGTAGCACAAAGAGTTTGCTACGAAGCATTTGAAATTATTCAAAAGAAAACAGAAAAAGACCCAATAGAGGTTTTTGAAACTGCTATGAATAATGTAATGCCACTTCTTGAGGTTAAAGCTAGAAGAATAGGTGGTTCTAACTACCAAGTTCCAATAGAAGTAAGACCAGAAAGAAGACAGACATTAGCAATCAGATGGATACTTGCAGCAACTAATAAAAGAGGCGAAAAGTATGCAAGAGAAAGATTAGCTAATGAATTAATGGATGCAGCCAATAACACTGGTGCAGCTGTTAAAAAGAGAGAAGATACTCACAAAATGGCAGAAGCAAACAAAGCTTTCGCTCACTACAGATATTAATATGTTCAAAACTGTTTTGGTTTTTACCAAAACAGTTTTGTTGAATTAAAATTTAAACCTTGAGAGGAGGAAAAATAGTATGGCTAGAAAATATCCTATAGAAAAGTTCCGTAACTTTGGAATAATGGCCCATATAGATGCTGGTAAAACGACAACTACTGAGCGTATATTATTTTACACAGGAAGAACACATAAAATAGGTGAAGTTCATGAAGGTGCAGCTACGATGGACTGGATGGTTCAAGAACAAGAAAGAGGTATAACAATAACTTCTGCTGCAACATCATGTGTATGGAGAGATCATGAGTTAAACATCATTGACACACCAGGACACGTAGACTTTACTGTTGAAGTTGAAAGATCTCTAAGAGTTCTTGATGGAGCTGTTACAGTTCTAGATGCTAAGAGTGGTGTTGAACCACAAACTGAAACTGTTTGGAGACAGGCAGACAAATACCAAGTACCAAGAATGGTGTATGTAAACAAAATGGATGCTGTTGGTGCAGATTTCTTTAGATGTGTTGCTACATTAAGAGATAGATTAAAAGCAAATGCTGTTCCAATCCAATATCCAATTGGTGCTGAAGATCAATTCAAAGGTATGGTAGACTTAATAAGAAACGTAGCTATCCTTTATAAAGATGATCTAGGAAAAGAAGTTGATGAAACTGAAGTTCCAGCTGAATTAAAAGATAAAGTTGAAGAATATAGAGCAACTATGATCGAATCAATAGCTGAACTAGATGAAGAATTAATGATGAAATACCTTGATGGTGAAGAACCAACAGTAGAAGAGTTAAAAGCAGCTCTTAGAAAAGGTGTAATCGCTAATGAAATAGTTCCTGTATTCTGTGGTTCATCATACAAGAACAAAGGTGTTCAACAAATGATCGACTCAGTTGTTGATTACTTACCATCACCACTTGATATACCTGCTATAAAAGGTACTTCATTAGAAGGTGAAGAAGATAGCAGAAAAGCTTCTGATGAAGAGCCAATGTCTGCATTAGCATTTAAGATTGCTACAGATCCATTCGTTGGTAAATTAGCTTTCGCTAGAGTATACTCAGGAGTTCTTCAATCAGGTTCTTATGTTCTTAACTCAACGAAAGGTAAGAAAGAAAGAATCGGAAGACTTGTTAAAATGCATGCTAACCACAGAGAAGAAGTTGAAAGTCTTGAAGCTGGTGAATTAGGTGCAATCGTAGGTCTTAAAAATACAACAACTGGAGATACTTTATGTGAGGAAGCAAATCCAATCGTACTAGAAAGTATGGAATTCCCAGATCCAGTTATCCATGTTGCTATAGAACCAAAAACAAAAGCTGGTCAAGAAAAAATGGGCTTAGCTCTTGTAAAACTTGCTGAAGAAGATCCTACATTCAAAACTTTTACTGACCAAGAAACAGGTCAAACAATCATCGGTGGTATGGGAGAACTTCACCTTGAAATTATCGTTGATAGATTAACAAGAGAGTTCAAAGTTGATTGTAATGTTGGTGCTCCACAAGTTGCTTACAAAGAAACTATCAGAGAAGCTGTTAGAGCTGAAGGTAAGTTTGTAAGACAATCTGGTGGTAGAGGACAATATGGTCACTGTTGGATAGAAATGATGCCTCATGAAGGTGCATATGAATTCGAAAACGCTATCGTTGGAGGAGCTATTCCTAAAGAATTTATTTCACCTATCGATAATGGTATTCAAGAAGCTTCAAATAGCGGTGTAGTTGCAGGATTCCCAGTTATAAACTTCAAGATCAAGCTAGTTGACGGTTCATACCATGATGTTGACTCATCAGAAATGGCATTTAAAATCGCTGGATCTATGGCATTCAAAAATGCTATGGCTAAAGCAAATCCAGTACTACTTGAACCAATAATGAAAGTTGAAGTTACAGTTCCAGAAGAATACATGGGAGATGTAATTGGTGACATAAACTCAAGAAGAGGTAGAATTGATGGTATGGAAAATAGAGCAGGAGCTCAAGTTATCAGATCATTCGTTCCACTTTCTGAAATGTTTGGTTATGCAACTGCATTAAGATCTAAGACTCAAGGTAGAGGAACTTACAGCATGGAAACAGATCATTATGAAGATGTTCCAAGAAATATCCAGGATAAAATTGCTGGAGAAAGAAACGCAAAATAATAAAGGGTTTAAATAAGGGAGGAAATCAAGATGTCAAAATCAAAATTCGAAAGAACAAAACCACACGTAAACATCGGAACAATTGGTCACGTTGACCACGGTAAGACAACATTAACAGCTGCAATCACATCAGTACTTGCACTTAAAGGTGGAGCAAAAGCTTTCAAATATGACGAAATAGATAAAGCGCCAGAAGAAAAAGAAAGAGGAATCACAATCAACACAGCTCACGTTGAGTACGAAACTGAAAATAGACATTATGCACACGTTGACTGTCCAGGACATGCTGACTATGTTAAGAACATGATCACTGGAGCAGCGCAAATGGACGGAGCAATATTAGTTTGTTCAGCAGCAGATGGTCCAATGCCACAAACAAGAGAACACATACTATTATCATCAAGAGTTGGTGTACAATACATAGTAGTATTCTTAAACAAAGCAGATATGGTAGACGATCCAGAATTATTAGAATTAGTTGAAATGGAAGTAAGAGAATTACTAGATGAATACGGATTCCCAGGAGATGATACTCCAGTAATAACAGGATCAGCATTAAAAGCATTAGAAAACCCATCAGATGAAGAAGCAACAAAATGCGTAATGGAATTAATGGCAGCAGTTGATTCATACATCCCAACACCAGAAAGAGCAACAGACAAACCATTCTTAATGCCAGTAGAAGATGTATTCACAATCACTGGAAGAGGAACAGTTGCAACTGGAAGAGTTGAAAGAGGAATTCTTCATGTAGGAGACGAAGTAGAACTAGTTGGATTACACGAAGAAACAAGAAAAATCACTGTAACAGGTGTAGAAATGTTCAAGAAATTACTTGATGAAGCAATGGCAGGAGATAACATCGGAGCATTATTAAGAGGTGTTCAAAGAGATGAAATCGAAAGAGGTCAAGTATTATCAAAACCAGGTTCAGTAACACCACACAGCAAGTTCGTAGGTCAAGTATACGTACTTAAGAAAGAAGAAGGCGGAAGACACACACCATTCTTCGATGGATACAGACCACAATTCTACTTCAGAACAACAGACGTTACAGGTTCAATCAAATTACCAGACGGAGTTGAAATGGTAATGCCAGGAGACCACATCGACATGAACGTAGAATTAATAACACAAGTAGCAATGGATGAAAACCTAAGATTCGCTATCAGAGAAGGCGGAAGAACAGTTGGTTCAGGTGTTGTTACAACAATCGTTGAATAATATTTAAACGAAATGACTTTTAAATAGACATAATAGCATAAGACAAAATTAGATGCAGATTTTAGATGGACATTATTTAGACAGACAGAATGAAATAAATCGATTTTAATAAATAGTTTAATGATATATCTTTAACAAAATTATATTAATATAATAAAAACAAACAAACTGCAGTTTATGAAAAGAAGATAGAGACGTCTATCTTCTTTTTTTATAGTGAAATAAGTAGAAAAAAGCTATTTACATAATGAATTACATACACTATAATGTATAAAGTGACGTTTAGCGGGGCAATAATCATTAGTAATAGAACTAAAAATACAATGTTTTTAGTTAAGTTACAAAATTAGAACCTTTAATAAATAAGCTATTGCAATTCTTAGTTTTCTAAGTTATAATATAAGAGTTGTGAGTAAAAATGGCGATGAAGCAAGAGGTGGCCTGACTTTAGGGAGATTCTTGCGGAGTATGTCTTGGTCTTGAACCAGGCGGCGGAATAGTGCATCTTGGAAGGGTGTTATTGCAGTATGCGATACACGTGGAAGGGTTTACAGTATATCCGTTATTGTACGCATAAAGTATAACGTGCGATGAAAAGGAGGGAATAGAAATGGCAAAGCAAAAAATAAGAATAAGATTAAAGGCTTTTGATCACACATTACTTGATCAATCAGCTGAAAGAATTGTTGAAACTGCAAAATCTACAGGAGCAAAGGTTGCTGGTCCAGTGCCACTACCAACTGAAAAAGATGTTGTAACTATCCTTAGAGCTGTACATAAGTACAAAGATTCTAGAGAGCAATTCGAAATCAGAACTCATAAGAGACTTGTGGATATATTAAGTCCATCACCAAAAACTGTTGATGCTCTAATGAGATTAGACTTACCAGCTGGTGTTGATATCGAAATTAAATTATCAGAATAAAAAATATAGTTTGTTTAGATAAATAGCTATTCGGACTATTATGATCACCAAGGGTGATCCGCTAATATGTTAGGAGGTATTCAGGATGAAAAAGGCAATACTAGGCAAAAAAATTGGTATGACCCAAATTTTTGACGAGAACAGAAAATTAATACCTGTTACTGTTGTAGAAGCAGGTCCTTGCGTAGTAATCCAAAAGAAAACTATCGATAAAGATGGTTATGAAGCAATTCAAGTTGGATTTGGCGACAAGAGAGAAAATTTATTTAACAAACCTATGAAAGGACATTTCGCAGCAGCAGGTGTTCCAGTAAAAAGATATGTTAAAGAATTAAGATTAGAAGATGTATCAGGATACAACGTTAAAGATGAGTTTAAAGTTGATATCTTCGAGGCTGGAGAAAAAGTAGACGTATCAGGAGTTTCTAAAGGTAAGGGATTCCAAGGTACAATTAAGAGATGGGGCGCACACAGAGGACCAATGAGCCACGGTTCAAAATTCCACAGAGCTCCAGGTTCTATGGGAGCTTCATCAGATCCTTCAAGAACATTTAAAAATAAAAAATTACCTGGTCACATGGGAGCTAAAAACACTACTGTTATGAATTTAACAGTTGCTAAGGTTATGGTTGATAAAAACATCATCCTTATAAAAGGAGCTGTTCCAGGACCAAATAAAGGCTTTGTTGTTATCAGAAATGCAGTTAAAGCTTAATATTAACCCAGGAAAGGAGGATGCAGAATGCCTACAGTAGGATTATTTAATAAAGAAGGCCAAAATGTTGGAGATATCCAATTAAATGACAATGTATTTGCAGCTAAAATTAGTGAAGCAGCAGTACATCAAGTAGTTGTTGCTTTATTAGCAAATAAAAGACAAGGAACTCAATCAGCTAAAACAAGAGCTGAAGTTTCTGGGGGTGGAATCAAACCTTGGAGACAAAAGGGAACTGGTAGAGCTAGACAAGGTTCAATCAGATCGCCACAATGGATTCATGGTGGTATAGTATTTGCACCAAAACCAAGAGATTATAGAGTATCAATTCCAAAGTCAATGAAGAGAACTGCTATGAAATCTGTATTAACTAGCAAAGTTAATGATAACGAGTTAGTAGTATTAGAAAGCTTAGCTTTTGATGCTCCAAAGACTAAGGAAGCAGTTGCTATGTTAAAAGCTTTTGAAGTTAAAAAAGCTTTAGTAGTAGTTGCTGAATCAAATGAAAATGTATATAAGTCAATCAGAAATGTTGAAGGTGTTGAAGTAATACCAGTAAACAATATCAATGTATATGACTTATTAAAGTATCCAAAGGTATTAATCACTAAGGATGCTGTATCAAAGATTGAGGAGGTGTACGCATAATGAAATTAACAAGCTATGATATTATAAGAAAGCCTGTTATTACTGAAAAAAGCATGAGCGAAATGGCTGAAAAGAAATACACTTTCCTAGTAGATGTAAATGCTAACAAGTGCCAAGTTAAAAAGGCAGTTGAAGAAGTTTTCGGAGTTGAAGTAGCAGATGTTAAAACAGCTAACTACTTAGGTAAAACTAAAAGAGTAGGCGTACACATCGGTAAAAGAGCTGACTATAAAAAAGCTGTTGTTAAATTAACAGAAGAAAGCAAAACAATCGAATTCTTCGAAGGAATGTAATAAAAAGCAGGTATTGGCTGAGGCCAGATAAGCGAAAAAGAAGGAGGGAAATTGCATGGCAGTTAGAACGTATAAACCTACCACACCTTCAAGAAGAGAAATGACTATGGATACATTTGAGTTCATAACTACAAATGTGCCTGAAAAATCACTTCTTGTATCAAAAAATAAAACAGGTGGTAGAAACAATCAAGGTAAAATAACTGTTAGACATCACGGTGGTGGTGCTAAGCAAAAATATAGATTAATAGATTTCAAGAGAAATGATAAAGATGGAATACCAGCAAAGGTAGTTTCAGTTGAGTACGATCCAAACAGATCTGCTTACATTTCACTTGTATCATATGCAGATGGTGAGAAGAGATATATCATCGCACCAGTTGGAATAAAAGTTGGAGATGTTGTTGAGTCAGGCGTTAACGCTGATATCAAACCAGGTAACTGCTTACCATTAAAGAACATTCCAGTTGGTACAGTTGTTCATAATGTAGAATTAGCAGCTGGAAAAGGTGCTCAATTAGTTAGATCTGCCGGTGCTTCAGCACAGCTTATGGCTAAAGAAGGCAACTATGCAACATTAAGATTACCTTCAGGTGAAATGAGATATGTTAGAATTGAATGCAGAGCTACAATAGGAACTGTATCAAACTTAACACACGAAATCATCAATATAGGTAAAGCTGGTAGAAAAAGACACATGGGTATCAGACCTACAGTAAGAGGTTCTGTAATGAACCCTAACGATCACCCTCACGGTGGTGGTGAAGGTAAATCACCAGTAGGACACGCAAGTCCACGTACTCCATGGGGTAAACCAGCACTTGGATACAAAACAAGAAAGAAGAAGAAATACTCAGATAGACTTATTATCAAGGGTAGAAAATAATCAGGAGAGAATTATAATTCTCTTCTGATTTAATTGAAGGTTTGATGAAGGGAGGCCAAATTTAATGAGTAGATCAGTAAAAAAAGGACCTTATATAAAAGAATCATTATTAGCAAAGATCAACGAAATGAACGAAAAAAATGAGAAGAAAGTTATAAAAACTTGGTCAAGAAGTTCAACAATTTTCCCTCAAATGGTTGGTCACACAATCGCAGTTCATGATGGAAGAAAACACGTTCCAGTGTACGTTGTAGAAGATATGGTAGGTCATAAACTAGGTGAATTCGTATTAACTAGAACATTTAAAGGTCATATACAAGAGAAATCATCTGGTAAGAAGAGATAAGCTTAGAAAGGAGGACTTTTCAACATGGAAGCTAAGGCTATAGCTAGATATATAAGAATGTCACCAACGAAGGTGAACATAGTGTTAGACTTAATAAGAGGTAAAAATGTGAATGAAGCATTCGCAATTTTACAATATACTCCTAAGGATGCAGCAGTTGTAGTAAATAAATTACTTAAATCCGCTGTTGCTAACGCAGAAAACAATTTAAATTTAAGCAGAGAGAACTTATATGTTTCTGATGCTCATACAGGTCAAGGTCCAACTTTAAAGAGATTTAGACCACATGCACAAGGAAGAGCATTTAGCATTAAAAAGAGAACATCTCATATAACTCTAGTAGTTAAAGAAAGAGCGTAGAAGGAGGGAAAAACTTTGGGTCAAAAGGTAAATCCACATGGGTTAAGAGTCGGCGTTATAAAAGATTGGGATGCAAAATGGTTTGCAGACAAAAAAGAATTTGCTAATTACTTAGTTGAAGACAATAAAATTAGAGACTTTGTAAAGACTAAACTTTATAACTCTGGTATTTCTAAAATAGAAATAGAAAGAAAAGCAAAAAGAGTTAAGTTAAATATATACACAGCTAAACCAGGTATGATCATCGGAAGAGGCGGTCAAGGTATTGAAGCTTTAAAGAAAGATTTATTAAAAATATCAGCAGATAAGAATATTTTAATAAATATAGTTGAAATCAAAAATGCTGAAACTGATGCACAATTAATGGCTGAAAGCATAGCACAACAATTAGAAAAGAGAATTTCTTTTAGAAGAGCTATGAAACAAACAATTCAAAGAGCTATGAAGCAAGGCGTGAGAGGTGTTAAAACTGCATGTGCTGGTAGATTAGCAGGAGCTGAAATTGCTAGAACAGAGCAATATCACGAAGGTACAATTCCACTACAAACACTTAGAGCTGATATTGATTATGGATTTGCAGAAGCAAATACTACATACGGCAAGATTGGTGTAAAAGTATGGGTATATAAAGGTGAGGTTCTTCCAACAAAGAAAGTTAAAAATGAGGAAGAAGTAAGCGCACAATAGGGAAGGAGGAAATCTGATATGTTAATGCCTAAAAGAGTTAAGCATCGTAAAGTGCAAAAGGGCAGAATGAGAGGTAAAGCTACTAGAGGAAACTTTATAGCATACGGAGATTATGCAATTCAAGCTACAGAATGTGGTTGGATTACAAGCAATCAAATAGAAGCTGCCAGAATCGCGATAAATAGATACATCAGAAGAGGAGGAAAACTTTGGATAAAGATTTTCCCAGATAAGCCAATCACTGAAAAACCAGCTGAAACTCGTATGGGTTCCGGTAAAGGTTCACCAGAGTATTGGGTAGCAGTTGTTAAACCAGGTAGAGTGTTATTCGAATTATCAGGTGTTAATGAAGAAACTGCTAGAGAGGCAATGAGACTAGCTTCTCATAAGCTTCCTATAAAAACTAAATTTGTAACAAGAAAAGACTTTGAGGAAATGGGTGGTGAGAAATAATGAAGGCTAACAAGTTACAAGAGTTAAGAGAAAGTTCAGCTCAAGACTTAAATGCTAACTTAGCTGATCTTAAGAAAGAGCTTTTTAACTTAAGATTCCAATTAGCTACAGGCCAATTAGAGAATCCTATGAGAATCAGAGAAGTTAAAAAATCAATAGCCCAAATTAAAACCATCCTAAGAGAAGATGAATTGAAGGCTGTTGAACAATAATCGATACTTTGAAAGGAGGTCTGTGCCGTGGAAAGAACAATGAGAAAAACAAGAATCGGTAGAGTTGTTTCAGATAAAATGAATAAGACAATTGTAGTTGCTGTTGAAACTAAAGTGCGTCACCCATTATACGGAAAAACAGTTAATAGAACTACTAAATTCAAAGTTCATGATGAAAATAACGAAGCAAACGTTAATGATAGAGTAGAAATTATGGAAACTAGACCATTGTCAAAAGACAAAAATTGGAGACTTGTTAAGATAGTTGAAAAAGCTAAGTAGGCTTTAAAACTGAAAGGAGGGTTTTTACATGATTCAGCAACAAACATTATTAAAAGTTGCAGATAACTCAGGTGCTAAAGAAATTATGTGTATCAGAGTATTAGGTGGATCTCACAGAAAATGGGGAAACATCGGAGACATTATAGTCGCTAGCGTTAAAAGTGCAACACCAGGTGGAGTTGTAAAGAAAGGCGATGTTGTAAAGGCTGTTATCGTTAGATCAGTTAAAGGATTAAGAAGACAAGATGGTTCATATATAAAGTTCGACGAGAATGCTGCGGTTATCATTAAAGAAGATAAACAACCAAGAGGAACTCGTATATTCGGACCAGTTGCTAGGGAATTAAGAGATAAGGAATTCAATAAAATCTTATCACTAGCACCAGAAGTTCTATAATATAGGGAGGTGGCTTAAGTGAGCAAGATACATGTAAGAAAGAGTGACAAAGTTGTTGTTATCTCAGGTAAAGATAAAGGTAAAATCAGTGAAGTTCTTGCAGTATATCCTAAAAAGGGAACTGTTTTAGTTAAAGATGTAAATGTAGTAACTAAACATCAAAAACCAAACAGAGCAAATATGCAAGGTGGTATAGTTAAAGCTGAAGCAGCGATCAACAGTGCTAAAGTTATGTTGTTCTGTGATAGCTGTAAGAAAGCTACAAGAATTAGCAATAAGATTCAAGAAGACGGATCAAAAGTTAGAGTTTGTAAGAAATGTGGTAAAACACTTTAATCTTGAAAGGAGGGCAATTTGATGAGTCCAAGACTTAAAGAAAAGTATGAAAATGAAGTTGTAAAAGCTTTAATGGAAAAGTTCGGATATAAAAATATTATGGAAGTTCCAAAGCTTGAAAAAATAATTATAAACATGGGCGTAGGCGAAGCTAAAGATAATGCTAAAGTTTTAGAATCAGCTGTAAGAGATTTAGAAATCATTGCTGGTCAAAAAGTAATCTTAACAAGAGCTAAGAAATCAGTAGCGAACTTTAAGTTAAGAGAAAATATGCCTATCGGATGCAAAGTTACATTAAGAAAAGATAGAATGTTTGAATTCGCTGACAAATTAATGAACGTAGCATTACCAAGAGTTAGAGACTTTAGAGGAGTTTCAAGCAAGGCTTTTGACGGCAGAGGAAACTATGCTTTAGGAATTAAAGAACAATTAATTTTCCCAGAAATTGAGTACGATAAGGTCGATAAAGTAAGAGGTATGGACATTATATTTGTAACTACTGCTAAGACAGATGAAGAAGCTAGAGAGTTATTAAGATATCTTGGAATGCCATTCGCACAATAATAAGGAGGGAATACTGTGGCACGTAAAGCAATAGTTGAAAAGTGGAACAAAGAACCTAAGTATTCTACTAGAGCATATACAAGATGCAGATTATGTGGAAGACCACATTCAGTATTAAAGAAATATGGTATCTGCAGAATATGTTTTAGAGAACTTGCCTATAAAGGTGAAATACCAGGTTGTAGAAAAGCTAGCTGGTAATATAAGTAGTTGTATGAAAGGAGGCACTATTAATGGTTATGACAGATCCAATAGCAGATTTGCTAACACGTATAAGAAATGCTAATACTGCGAGACACGAAGTGGTTGAAGTTCCTTCTTCAAATGTAAAGAAGGCTATCGCTAACTTACTTTTACAAGAAGGTTACGTTAAAGATATAGAAGAATATAATGATGGAATAGTTCCTATGCTAAGAATAGCATTAAAATATGGTTCAGATAAAACTAGAACTATAACTGGTTTAAAGAGAATATCTAAGCCAGGTTTAAGAGTTTACTGCAGAAAGGAAGAAATTCCTCAAGTATTAAACGGCTTAGGAGTTGCGATTATCTCAACTTCAAAAGGTATATTAACTGATAAAGATGCAAGAAAATTAGGATTAGGTGGAGAAGTAATCTGTTACGTTTGGTAATTTAGATTAAACTCAATAATACAGGAGGTGCAATTATGTCAAGAGTAGGTAAGCTTCCAGTAGCTATTCCTAACGGTGTAACTTTTACTGTAACACCAGAGAACGTTGTTACAGTAAAAGGACCTAAAGGTGAGCTAACAAAAGCTATGCACAAAGACATTAAAATAGAGACTGTTGATAACAGCGTTGTTGTTACAAGACCAAGCGATGTTAAAGAACACAGAGCTTTACACGGTTTAACAAGAGCTCTTATAAACAACATGGTAACAGGCGTTAATGAAGGGTTTGTAAAAACTCTTGAGTTAATCGGAGTTGGTTACAGAGCACAAGCTAAGGGAAAAGGATTAGTTTTAAGCCTTGGATATTCACATCCAGTTGAAATAGACCCAGTAGATGGTATTACTTTTGAACTTCCAGATGCAAACCATATTAAAGTTATGGGAATTGATAAAGAATTAGTTGGATCTGTAGCAGCTGATATCAGAACTTGGAGAAAACCAGAACCTTACAAAGGTAAAGGTATTAAGTACTCTGATGAAGTTGTTAGACGTAAGGAAGGTAAAACAGGTAAGTAATCTTAGAAAGGAGTGAATTCAATGATTAGCAAAAAGGATAGAGCAGAAGCTAGAGTTAAGCGTCACAGAAGAGTTCGTAAGAACATAGCTGGTACAGCTGAAAGACCTAGATTAGCTGTTTTTAGAAGTGAGAAGAACATATATGCTCAAATTATAGATGACGTAAAAGGTGTTACTGTAGTTTCAGCATCATCTTTAGATAAAAACTTTGAAGGCCTAGGAAGCAATAAGGAAGCAGCAAAAAAAGTTGGAGAATTAGTAGCTAAAAAGGCATTAGAAAACGGAATAAAAACTGTTGTATTCGACAGAGGTGGTTATGTTTACCACGGAAGAGTTAAAGAATTAGCAGACGCAGCAAGAGAAGCTGGCTTAATATTCTAATAAAAGGAGGGAAACTTCGTGAAAATTGATCCTAGCACATTAGACCTTAAAGAAAAGGTTGTTCATATAAACAGAGTTGCTAAGGTTGTTAAAGGTGGTAGAAACTTTAGATTTAGCGTACTAGTAGTAGTAGGCGACGAAAACGGACACGTTGGTGTTGGAACAGGTAAATCAGTTGAAATCCCAGAAGCAATCAGAAAAGGCATCGAAGATGCTAAAAAGAATTTAGTAAAAGTATCAGTAGTAGGAAATACAGTGCCTCATACTTTTGAAGGAGAATTCGGAAGAGGTAGAGTACTTGTTATGCCAGCTACAGAAGGTACAGGAATTATCGCTGGAGGTCCAGCAAGAATAGTTCTTGAATTAGCAGGAATTAAGGATGTTAGAGCTAAATCTTTAGGTTCTAAAAATCCAAAAAACATGGTTAATGCAACAATAAATGCATTAAGCAATATGAGAACAGTTGAAGAAATTGCCGCTTTAAGAGGTAAGACTGTTGAAGAAATAATAGGTTAGGAGGAATTAACAATGGCTAATGTAAAAGTTACTTTATTTAGAAGTACTATTGGTAGAAAAAAAGACCATATTGCTACTGTTAATGCTCTTGGTCTAAAAAAGATTGGTCAATCCGTAATTAAAGAAGAAACTCCTCAAATAAGAGGTATGATCAATAAAGTTTCTTATCTTTTAAAAGTTGAAGAAGCTTAAGGGGAGGTGTAGAGAATATGAAACTTCATACATTAAAACCAGCTGCTGGCTCAAAGAAAGCTCCAAAAAGAGTTGGTAGAGGTACAGGATCAGGCTTAGGAAGAAATTCAGGTAAAGGTGAAAAGGGTCAAAACTCTAGAACAGGTGGTGGAGTTAGACCAGGCTTCGAAGGAGGTCAAATGCCTTTATACAGAAGATTACCTAAGAGAGGATTTACCAATATTTTTGCTAAAGAAATAACAGCGATAAACGTTGATAGATTAAATGTATTTGAAAATGGAACAGAAGTAACACCAGAATTGTTAATCCAAAACGGTATTATTGGAAAAATAAATGATGGCGTTAAAATCTTAGGAAACGGCGAATTAACTAAGAGCTTAACAATAAAAGCTCATAAATTTTCTAAAACAGCCGCTGAAAAGATAGAAGCTGCTGGAGGAAAAGCTGAGGTGATCTAATATGTTGTCAACCTTACGTAATGCATGGAAAGTTAAGGACATAAGAGGAAAAATAATCTTCACTTTGTTAATGTTAGTAGTGTTCAGGATAGGAAATTATATTCCTGTTCCTGGCGTTAACAAAGATGCGTTGATGAAAGTCATGGATACTAATTCGAATAATTTATTAGGTTTTTATGATCTAATGAATGGTGGAGCACTAAAGCAAAGTAGTATTTTTGCACTAGGCGTAATGCCTTATATTAATACTTCTATTATTATGCAACTATTAACTGTTGCTATACCTCACTTAGAAAATCTTTCTAAGGAAGGTGAAGAAGGAAGAAAGAAAATTCAGAAATATACTAAATATATATCAGTAGTGTTTGCTGTAATTCAGTCTTATGGTATATATGCTATCATGACTCAACTAGGAGCTATCGACGATTACTCAAAATTTAATGTCGCTATGATAATGCTAACATTGACAGCTGGTTCTGTATTCTTAGTATGGCTTGGCGATCAAATAACTGTAAAAGGATTTGGTAACGGTGTATCGTTAATTATAGCATTTGGTATTATTTCAAGAGTACCAGATTCAGTGCTTAGAATTAACTCTCAAGTTACAAATGAACAAGTAACTCCATTAGAAGTTATAATATTAGGTGCAATTCTAATTGCCCTATTAATTTCAGTTATAGTAATGACTTTAGCGGAAAGAAGAATCCCAATTCAATATGCATCTAAGGCAAACGGAAGACATTTCAAGCAAAATTCTAACTTACCATTTAACTTGACAGCTTCAGTAGTTATTTCAATAATATTTGCCATGTCATTTATGAGACTTCCAGCTACTATCGGAAATTTCTTCCCAAATAGTACATTTGCAGTATGGATAAACTCAGACAAATGGTTTAATATTTTTAAATATAACTCTGGTGCATACAACATAACATATATTGTTTTAATTATATTCTTTACATGGTTCTACACTCAAATCATCTATAAAGCTGATGAAATGGCAGAGAATATACATAAATCTGCAGGATTTATCCCAGGTGTTAGACCAGGTGAAGACACAAGACTTCATATTGAAAAAGTACTTTCAAGAGTATCGATAATAGCGGGAACTTTTGCAGCTTTAATAGCTATATTCCCACTAGTATTAGAATCTTCAACTAGCTTTAGGGATTTATCCTTAGGTAGTACTGGATTATTGATTCTAGTAAGTGTTTCAATTGAAACTGTTAAAACATTAGAGTCACAATTAGTAATGCGTCATTATGGCGGATTCTTAAAGAGATAAAATTTTTGATGTAGTGGAGATGAACGGTTTGAATATAGTACTACTAGGCCCTCCGGGTGCAGGAAAAGGAACGCAGGCTAAAAAAATAGTTCAAGAGTATTCCATACCTCACATTTCTACTGGAGATATATTTAGAAAAAATATTGCTGAACAAACTCCATTAGGAAAAAAAGCTAAGGAATATATAGATCAAGGATTACTTGTTCCAGATGAACTAACTATAGATATAGTAAAAGATAGACTGATGCAAGAAGACTGCAAAACAGGTTTTCTTTTAGATGGATTTCCAAGAACAGTTTTTCAAGCAGAAGCTTTAGATTTATTTCTTAAGGAACTAGATAAAGCAATTGAATGTTCTTTGTTAATTGAAGTTCCAAGAGAAAATATACTTGTGAGAATGACTGGTAGAAGAATGTGTAAAAACTGTGGTGCTAGCTACCATGTTACATTTAACCCGCCTAAGGTTGAAGGAAAATGTGATTTGTGTGAAGGACCATTGGTTCAAAGAAAAGATGATACTGAAGCTACAGTTAAAGAAAGACTCAAAGTATATGATGAACAAACTCAACCACTAATTGACTATTATGCAGCACAAAATAAACTTATCGAAATTGATGGAACACAAGATATCGATGTAGTTTTTGATAAAGCTAAAGATGTCTTGAAGAGATTCGAATAATGATAGTTATTAAGAGTGATGCAGAAATTCAGTGTATGAGACGTGCTGGTAAGATAGTTGGTGACACCCTATTGATGCTAGAAGAGGTAATTAAACCTGGAATATCTACTGAAGAAATAGATCGTATAGCAGAAGATTTTATAAGGAAGCAGGGTGCAATACCGTCATTTAAAGGACTTTACGGGTTCCCAGCATCTATATGTTCCTCAGTGAATGAAGAAGTTATTCATGGAATACCAAGCAAAAGGATTCTCAATGAAGGAGATATTATAAGTATTGATTGTGGAGCTCTTATAGATGGGTTTCATGGTGATGCAGCAAGGACATTTCCAGTAGGAAGTATCTCAGAAGCTGCTCAAAAACTTATTGATGTAACTAGAGAGAGCTTTTTTAAAGGTATAGAGGAGATCAAAGTTAATTGTCATCTTGGTGATGTTGGCTATGCTATACAAAGTCATGTCGAAGCCATGGGTTTTTCTGTTGTTCGTGATTTTGTAGGTCATGGGATTGGCAGAAAACTTCATGAAGATCCTAATGTTCCAAACTTTGGTATCCGTGGACGTGGTTTAAGACTTAAGAGCGGTATGGTTCTAGCTATAGAACCAATGGTTAATGAAGGAACACATCATATAGTAACTCTAGATGATGAATGGACTGTGGTGACTAAAGACAAAAAACTTTCAGCTCACTATGAGAACACAGTAGCAATACTAGAAGATAGAGTAGAATTGCTTACTTTAAGTAACTAGAGGTGAATAAATTGATCCAAAAGGACTTGTTAGGCACCGTAGTTTTGGGAAAAGCAGGAAGAGATAGTGATAGATTTTTCGTTATTCTGGATATAATAGATAATAATTATGTTATGATAGCGGATGGTTCAACAAGGAAGCTTGAAAATCCAAAAAGGAAAAAGTTAAAACACTTAGCATTAACTGAAGTAAGATTTCATGAAGAAGTGGAGAACCTTCATAATAAATCAATCACTAACTCAAAGCTCCGAAAACTTATAAAATCTTTAGAATTAGATAAGGAGGTTTGATTACTTTATGGCAAAAGAGGATGTTATTGAAATGGAAGGTAGTGTAATAGAAGCATTACCTAATGCAGCATTTAAAGTACAACTAGAGAGTGGTCAAATTATATTAGCTCATATTTCTGGTAAGCTTAGAATGAATTTTATTAGAATATTACCAGGTGATAAAGTTACAGTAGAACTTTCTCCATATGATTTATCTCGTGGAAGAATAACTTGGAGAGCCAAGTAATTAAGGAGGGTTATGCTATGAAGGTAAGACCATCAGTTAAACCTATATGCGAAAAGTGCAAGGTGATTAAGAGAAAAGGCAGAGTAATGGTAATCTGCGAAAACCCTAAGCACAAACAAAAGCAAGGTTAGTTTATAGATCATTACGATATAATGTTTTAGGTGCGGCTGAGATATGTTTGCCCTCTCTCAATATATCTTAACCTAAGACTTAATATATATAATTTAAATTTTTTACAACCATAAAACGAATATAACCTAGGAGGTGCAAGATTTAATGGCTAGAATTGCTGGTATCGACATACCAAAGGAAAAAAGAGTAGAAATAGCCCTAACATATATATATGGTATAGGCTTACCAACTTCTCAAAGAATTTTATCTGAAACTGGCGTTAATCCAGATACAAGAGTTAAAAATCTTACAGAAGATGAAGTTAATCTTTTAAGAGATGTTATAAATAAAACTGTTAAAGTTGAAGGTGACTTAAGAAGAGAAATTGCTTTAAACATTAAGAGATTAGTTGAAATTGGATGTTATAGAGGTATTAGACATAGAAGAAATCTTCCAGTAAGAGGACAAAAAACTAAGACTAATGCTAGAACTAGAAAAGGTCCAAAGAAGACAGTTGCTGGTAAGAAGAAATAATAAGTTAGCTTAGAAATAAGGAGGGATATACATGGCAGCAAAGCAAGTTAAAAAGACTAGAAGAAAAAAAGAAAGAAAAAATGTTGAACATGGTGCAGCTCACATCAAATCAACTTTTAATAACTCAATAGTAACTTTAACTGATGCTCATGGTAATGCATTATCATGGTCAAGTTCTGGGGCTCTAGGCTTCAGAGGTTCAAGAAAATCAACTCCATTTGCAGCTCAAATGGCAGCAGAAACTGCAGCTAAAGTAGCTATGGAACATGGTTTAAAGAGTGTTGAAGTATATGTAAAAGGACCAGGAGCAGGAAGAGAAGCAGCGATCAGATCTCTTCAAGCAGCTGGATTAGAAGTAACATTAATAAAAGACGTTACTCCAATTCCTCACAATGGATGTAGACCACCAAAGAGAAGAAGAGTATAGTTTAGCACATTAGAAAGAGAGGTGTAATATTAAATGGCAAGATACACAGGGCCAGTTTGCAGACTTTGCAGACGTGAAGGAGAAAAGCTTAACCTTAAAGGGGATAGATGCTTTACAGATAAATGTGCATTTGACAGAAGAGGTTATGCACCAGGACAACATGGTCAAAGTAAGAAAAAATTATCAAACTATGGTGTTCAATTAAGAGAAAAACAAAAAGCTAAGAGAATATACGGAGTTCTTGAAAATCAATTCAGAAGAACTTACGATAAAGCAGATAAAATGAGAGGTATTACAGGTGAAAACTTAGTAAAACTTCTTGAAATGAGATTAGATAATGTTATCTACAGATTAGGATACGGTAATTCAAGAAATGAAGCTAGACAATTAGTTACTCATGGTCATTTCTTAGTAAACGGTAAGAAAGTTGACATCCCATCATATGTAGTTAAAGCTGGTGATGTTATAACTGTTAGAGAAAAAAGCAGAGCAACAGAAACTTTCAAGACTTTTGCTGAAAATCCAAGAGTATTACCTGCATGGTTAAGTGGTGATATCGCAACTTTTGAAGGCAAAGTTGTTACAGCTCCATCAAGAGAAGACATCGATGTTCCACTAAATGAAACATTAATCGTCGAATTATATAGCAAGTAATAAGATGTAGAATCAGTTGCCCTCGAAATAGGTTGCCATATTAGTTTATAAGGAGGGTTCATAATGTTAGAGATAGAAAAGCCCAAAATAGAATGTGTGGAATCCACTGAAGATGGTTCTTATGGCAAATTTGTTATAGAACCTCTTGAAAGAGGATATGGTATTACTTTAGGAAATTCTTTAAGAAGAATATTACTATCTTCTCTTCCAGGTGTTGCAGCAAATTCTATTAAAATAGATGGAGTACTTCATGAGTTCTCAACAGTTAAAGGTGTTAAAGAAGATGTTACTGAGCTTATACTCAATGTAAAACCTCTTGCATTAAAAATGAATGGAGAAGGACCAAAAACTATATATATCGATGCTCAAGGCCCAGCTGTAGTTACTGCAGCAGACATTATCACAGATGATAGTGTTGAGGTTATAAGCAAAGATTTGCATATAGCTACTTTAGATGAAGATGGAAGACTCCAAATGGAGATAGAAGTTAATAGTGGAAGAGGGTATGTTACTCAGAATAAAAATAAGAGAGACGACATGCCAATTGGTACAATAGCTATTGATTCTATTTACACTCCAATAACTAGAGTTAATTTTACTGTTGAAAATACAAGAGTAGGTCAAATTACTGACTATGATAAACTAACTTTAGAAGTATGGACAAATGGAACCATAAGACCAGAAGAAGCTATTAGTCTTTCTTCAAAAATTCTTATCGAACACTTAAAACTATTCATGACATTAACTGATAATGCAGATAATGTTGAAATAATGGTTGAAAAAGAAGAAGATAAGAAAGAAAAAGTTTTAGAAATGACAATAGAAGAGCTTGATTTATCAGTTAGAAGCTATAACTGCTTAAAGAGAGCAGGAATAAACACAGTTCAAGAACTAACTGAAAGAAGCATGGATGACATGATGAAGGTTAGAAATCTTGGTAAGAAGTCTTTAGAAGAAGTTGACCAAAAGCTTACAGCCCTAGGCTTAGGGTTAAAGCTTAACGATGAGTAAGGAGGTACAGTAGATGGCATTACAACGTAAGTTAGGTCGTCCTACAGATCAAAGAATAGCTATGTTAAGAAACTTAGTTACTAGTTTCTTAAAACATGGTAAAATAGAGACTACAGTTACAAGAGCTAAAGAAACTCAAAAATTAGCTGAAAAAATGATCACTCTTGCTAAAAGAGGAGATCTTCATGCTAGAAGACAAGTTCTTGCTTTCGTTACTGAAGAAGACGTAGTTGCTAAGTTATTTGATGACGTTGCTCCTAAATATGCTGAGAGAAACGGTGGATACACAAGAATCTATAAAGCAGGTCCTAGAAGAGGGGACGGAGCAGAAGTAGCTATATTAGAATTAGTTTAATAGAGCCAGGGGATTAAGTTTACCTTAGTCCCCATTTTGCTATATAGGGGTGTTCTTATGAAAGATATCATGATAGATTGTAAAAACTTATTTTATGCATACGCAGATGATGGAGAGACAGTCAGTACATATGCAGTTAATGACGTTTCCTTAGAAGTTAGAAGAGGAGAATTTGTTGCAATTTTAGGCAGAAATGGTTCAGGAAAATCTACTATATCAAAACAGTTTAATGGATTATTTACTCCAAGTAGCGGTAAGGTGTATGTGGATGGGTTTGATACTAGTCTAGAAGGCAATGTATGGGACATAAGAAAATCTTGTGGTATGATATTTCAAAATCCTGATAATCAGATAGTTGCAACGATAGTGGAAGAAGACGTAGCCTTTGGACCAGAAAATCTTGGTATACAGCCAGAAGAGATAAGAACAAGAGTTGATGAAGCACTTAAAAAAGTTGATATGTTTGAATTTAGAAAACATGCTCCACATCTTTTATCTGGTGGTCAAAAACAGAGAGTTGCAATTGCGGGTATTCTTGCTATGAAACCAAAGTGCATAGTTTTTGACGAAGCAACAGCTATGTTGGACCCATCCGGTCGCAAGGAGGTAATGGACACAATCGAGGATTTGCGAAAGTCCGGGATAACCATAATTCTAATAACTCATTATATGGAGGAAGCAGCTAAGGCTGATAGAATTATAGTTATGGATAGTGGCTCTATAGTATTGGAAGGGACACCAAGAGAAGTTTTTAGTAAAGTAGAAGAAATGAAAGCATTAGGGTTAGATGTTCCTCAAATTTGTGAACTTGCCTATGAGCTCCAAAAAGAAGGTATTGATGTTAGGAGCGATATATTATCTATAGATGAGATGGTGGATGCGTTATGTCAATTAAAATAGAGAATTTAACTCATGTGTATATGGAAGGAACACCTTTTGAAAGAAAGGCATTGGATAACGTTAATATTGAGATAAATGCTGGTGAATTTGTAACGGTAATAGGACATACTGGTTCAGGAAAATCTACATTAATTCAACATATTAATGCGTTGTTAAAACCTACTAGTGGTACTATTATAATAGATGGTATTAATCCGTGGGATAAGAATGTAAAACTTGCGGATTTAAGAAAAAGAGTTGGACTTGTGTTTCAATATCCAGAATATCAGCTTTTTGAGGATACTATTGAAAAAGATATTGCTTATGGACCTAGAAACTTAAATTTAGGTGAAGAAGAGATAAAAAATAGAGTAGTTAGAGCAATGAATACCGTAGGACTTGATTATGATAAATATAAGGATAAGTCTCCTTTTGATTTAAGTGGTGGTCAAAAGAGGCGTGTTGCTATTGCTGGCGTGGTTGCTATGGAGCCAAAAATACTAATTCTAGATGAGCCAACAGCAGGATTAGATCCAAAGGGAAGAGATGAGATATTATTTCAAATTAGAGAGCTACATGATAGATATGATATGACTACAATTTTAGTATCACATAGCATGGAGGATGTTGCTAAAATTTCTGATAGAATATTTGTAATGAATAAGGGAACTTGTGTACTTCAAGGAACAAGTGCGGAAGTATTTAAGCAAATAGAACTTTTAGAATCTATTGGGTTAGCTGTACCTCAAATCAAGTATCTACAACTTGCACTTAGAGAAAAAGGTTTTGATATCTCTGATGACATATTTACTGTTGAGCAAGCTAAGAATGAGATTATAAGGTTGTTAAGAGGTAGTAAAAATGATAAGTAATATTACAATTGGACAGTTTGTTCCTGGGGATTCTATAATTCATAAGTTAGATCCTAGAACTAAGATAATAATAAGCTTTTTATACATAATAAATTTATTTATTCTAAAAAGTACTTTAGGATACATTATGATTGCGTTGTTTACTTTAGGGATAATATTGGCATCAAAATTAAAATTTATATACATATATAGAGGTCTTAAACCAGTATTTATATTGGTTCTAATTACAGCTATTTTTAATATTTTTATGGTCAAAGGTGATGAGGTTTTGATTAACCTTGGCTTTATTAATATATATAAAGAAGCGGTCATTCTTGCTGTTAAGATGATGGTAAGGATAGTATTTATTGTTATTAGTACCTCTGTACTTACTCTTACTACGTCGCCTATAGAACTTACAGACGGTATTGAAAAACTTTTAAATCCCTTTAAAAAATTTGGTTTACCAGCACACGAGCTAGCGATGATGATGACTATAGCGTTAAGATTCATTCCAACTTTAATAGATGAAACTGATAAGATCATGAAAGCCCAAAAGGCAAGAGGCGCTGATTTTGAATCAGGAAGCCTTATTAAAAGAGCTAAAGCATTAATACCTGTATTAGTTCCTTTATTTATTAGCTCCTTTAGAAGAGCAGAAGAGCTTGCCATGGCGATGGAAGCAAGGTGCTATCGGGGGGGAGAAGGAAGAACTAGAATGAAGGTATTAAAATACACTAAAAATGATGCTGTAGCTTATATAATAATGATTTTTGTAATTTTATTATCAGTTACGTCTAGAAATCTTAGTATATAAGGTGAAATTATCTTGAGAAATATTAAATTAATTTTAGAATATGATGGTACAAAATATTCTGGATGGCAAAAGCAGAAAAATAGTGTCACAGTACAAGGAACAATAGAGAAAGCTATAGAGGCTATAACCAAAGAGTCTGTAGAGCTTATTGGATGTAGTCGAACTGATTCAGGAGTTCATGCAAAGGGGTATACTGCGAACTTTTTTACTAATAGCAAAATTCCTATTGAAAGGTTTTATATCGCTATTAATGCAAAATTACCAGAAGATATTGTTATTTTATCCTCTGAGGAAGTACCGGAAGATTTTCATTCAAGGTTTAATTGTATTGGTAAGACTTATTGTTACAGCGTTTTAAACAGAGTAAGTTATCCAGCAATGTATAGGAATTACTTATATCATGTTCCTAGGAAGTTATCTATAGATGAAATGAAAAAGGCTGCAGAGAGTTTTGTTGGGACCTATGATTTTAATGCTTTTAGAAACCTAGGCACGGAAGTAGCATCGACAGTAAGAACTATTCACAGGATTGAAGTTGAAGAGCATGGAGATATAATAAATATTTTAGTAACAGGTGATGGTTTTTTATATAATATGGTTAGAATTATAGCTGGAACATTAGTAGAAGTTGGTTTAGGGCAAAAGAGGTCAGATCAAATAAAAGTGATATTAGAGTCTAAGGATAGAAATAGAGCAGGAAAAACAGCACCTGCTAGAGGATTAAGTCTCGATAAGGTATACTATTAATAGTTTTACATTAAATGTATGATACGCCCGGATGACACACCTGTGAAAAGAAAAAAGTTATAAACATAAAAAAATATGCAAAAAACATTGAAATTTCTAGATTTAAAAGTTGACACACCTGGAACGTTGTATTATAATGAATATTGTTTGTTCGTGAAGTTTAAAGTTTACATAGAGAAAACTTTAACATAGAAACGTTTAGCGCAAAAATCAAGGAGGGAATTACCATGAAATCATACTTAGCAAAACCAAATGAAGTTAATAAAAAATGGTATGTTATCGATGTAGCTGGAAAGCCACTAGGTAGAGCAGCTAGCCAAATAGCTACAATATTAAGAGGTAAAAATAAACCAGAATTTACACCAAATGTTGACTGCGGAGATTTCGTTATCGTATTAAATGCAGACAAAATATTATTAACTGGTAAAAAATTAGATCAAAAGATGTTAAGACATCACTCATTATATCCAGGTGGATTAAAAGAAGTTCCTTACAGAGAAGCTTTAGCTAAGAAGCCAGAATTCGTATTCCAAGAAGCGGTAAGAAGAATGTTACCAAAGGGCGTTTTAGGAAGACAAATGGCAAAGAAACTTAAAGTGTACGCAGGAACTGAGCATGAACATGTAGCTCAAAATCCAGAAGTACTTGAGTTAAAATACTAATTAGGAGCTGAAGGGAGGATTTAAAATGGCAAAATTACAATACATGGCTACAGGAAGAAGAAAGAAAGCTGTTGCAAGAGTAAGATTAGTACCAGGTGAAGGTAAAGTAACAGTAAACAATAGAGATATCGAAGAATTCTTCGGTTTAGAAACATTAAGATTTATCGTTAACCAACCATTAGTATTAACTGCTACTAAAGAAAAATTTGACGTATTAGTTAATGTACACGGTGGTGGTTTCACAGGTCAAGCTGGAGCAATCAGACATGGTATTTCAAGAGCTTTATTAAAAGCTGATGGAAACTTAAGACCAGAACTTAAGAGAGCTGGTTTCTTAACAAGAGACCCAAGAATGAAGGAAAGAAAGAAATACGGTCTTAAAAAAGCAAGAAGAGCATCACAATTCTCAAAGAGATAATCTACAATCAATGCAAAAATCGAGAAAAATTCGATTTTTCAAGGGTTACAGAGGTTGTGAAAAGTTGTCAAACGTATTGGATTTCATTCCATGTACAACGCGTTTACAACAAGTGTACAACAAAAAGATTAAAGATTCTTATAGGACATTTTTCAGTGAAGAGATTCACTGGAAAGTGTTCTTTTTACATTTCTTAAATGCTACTAATCTTATCTATAGATCTTTTATATCAAAGTAGAATACTTTCTTAATGGGAGTTACGGCTCTTGTAATCAAAATAAGTAAATTATTTCCTTAAATTTTAAAATTAAGTTCGGAATCATGTGGACACTATGGAGAGAGCGTATTGTTGTAGTAAATCAAGCTGATATATTTACAGAAACAACGATGATATAATAGAGAAGTAGTTAGATAAATCAGAATTTAGTCTCAAAATCAGAATCATAAGTTATAATTAAAGTTCTATAATTAAGAAATAATACGTGGAGGATTTGCTATGAAAACAGTGACAGTTTTAATATCTCATCATGAAAGGGAGCTTCATGGTAATTTTGTTATGCCAGAGCAAGTAGGAAAATACCCAGTTGTGATATATAGTCATGGATATAATGGTGTAGGTGAGGATTTCAAGAAAAATGCTGAATATCTTGCGCAAAATGGTATAGGTGCATTTTACTATGATTTTTGTGGAGGATCTGTGCGTTCAAAAAGCAGTATGAAAACAACTGAGATGACGATTTTCACGGAAAAGGAAGATTTGCAGGCTGTATTAAGTATTTTAAAGAAACAAGAAAATGTAGATGCGGATAATATTTTTGTATTTGGAGCTAGTCAGGGTGGTTTCGTGACTACTTTAGTGGCAGAGGAATGTGCAGATGATATCAGAGGAATGGTGTTATTGTTTCCTGCATTATGTATTGCTGATAATTGGAATGAAAGATTTCCTAATACTGAAGATATCCCTAACTCTGAAGATTTATGGGGAATGACTCTTGGAAAAAGGTTTTTCGAGACGTTACGAGGCTTTGATATTTTTACTCATATTGGAAAATATCAAAGAAATATTTTAATTATGCATGGTGATCAGGATGAAATAGTGCCGTTAGAATATAGTCAAAGGCTTCGAAAGGTTTATTCTAATGTTAAGATAGAAGTATTCCAAGGGGAAGCACATGGATTTTCAGAAGTAGGTAATCAGCGTGTTGGTGAAATGACGCTAGGATTTGTATTGCAAAACAAAAAGGTATAATTAATGTGTGTTTCAATTAGTTTTTATATATCTTTACAATGATTCCGTCTTTTGATGGTTCAATAGTTGAAAATAGAGCTGCATTTTGCCATGAAGATAGAGCTATACTGTCGGTAACTATTGTTGGAATACAGCTATCTAAGCTGGTCCCATTGTTTTCTATAAAAATTTTACATTGAGTATTTGTATAATCTGTGCCAGCTAACATATATCTAGCAGAATAATGTGAATTGCCGTTATTGTATATTTTTTGAGTATCAACACCTGTTCCTATGATTTCACCGTTAAAATATTTTCCTTGAGAAAATCCGGTGAACGGGATCATAACTATTTTTAATGCTGTGTTATCAACTTCGTAAGGGTTAAAAAGCTTTATATTTAATGCTAATAATAGTTCCATAAAAAACACCATCCAAGTTGTCAAATTAACATATACCTATATATTAATGGGATATTAAATTGGTGTCAATGTTAATGTGTAGTTATTACATAAAAGTAGATAGAAAAGAAATACTTAGTAAAGTATTAAAAACTAGTACATGGGTAGATTTATCACAATTTAAAACTGAATGTATATAGAGTCTCAGAATTCTTATATTCTTGGGGCTTTTGATCTTAATAATTTTTTATAGAATTCAAGGATACTAAAGGAGATTATTGCTATTGATAAGAAAAGCAGAAGCAATATATAGATTTCTACAGTAGGTTTTAATTTATAGATAGATATATTTTAATGGAGGGGTTTATGTATATAGATTTAAAAGATATTCCTAACTATGATGATTGGATTAAGATAGAAAAAATAAACAAAGGTTGGTCTGATGATATTAAATTTTACTTAGAAGACAAAGGTGGAGGTAAATACTTATTACGAATTAATTCTATAGAAAAATTCGAAAGTAAAGAGAACGAATTTCGTATTATAAAAAAGTATAATAAGCTGAATTTTGAAATGTCTAAAGCAATTACCTCTGGAATATGTAATAATGGGAAAAACGTATATATGATTTTTAGTTGGGTTGAAGGGGCAGCTTTAGATAATGTACTTTCGAAATTAGATGAAGAAGAACAGTTTAAATTAGGAATTAAGGCCGGAGAAATTTTAAAGTCTATACACAACATTAAAGTTGATAAAGAAGATCTTCCAGAAGAAACGAAAATAAGAAGGAAACTTCAGCAGTTAAAACGATACGAAGATTCTCTGTATCGAATTCCTAATGACGAATACATTGTGAAGTTTATAAAGGATAATATACATAAAACTTGTATAGAAGAACCTGTCTATGAGCATGGAGATTTTCATCCAGGTAACTTGATTTATACATTAGATAAGAGAATTGGTGTTATAGATTTTAATCGCTTAGAATGTGGAGATAGATACGAAGAATTTTACAAAATACAAATTCTTACTATTGAACAAAGCATTCCTTTCGCTATAGGGCAGATAAAAGGATATTTTAGAGGAGAACCACCAAAGAAATTTTGGGAGATCCAAAAGATATATGTTGCGCATGCCTCATTGTTCTCTATAGAATGGGCAGTGAAGTTTGGAAAAAATGACATTAATGCAATGATAAAGCGATGTTATAAGGCGAGGATGGATTATGAAAACTTTAAATTATTAATTCCGAAGTGGTATTCTGAAAATGTGAGAAGGTTTTAATTTTTAAGGACAACTTTAGATAAAGAATGATCTTATCTAAATTACATATTCAAGACTTCAGAGTGATAATTGATTCATTGTTGAAATGAATGCGATATATTATATAAGGATTACAAAAATGGAGAAAGATTAAAATGCTAAAGATAATGTTAAAAAGACTAAAAAGTGAAACTGTTTTATGTATATCAGGATTATTGGCAGCGGTAACGATGTTTTTGGTACCACCGTCAAAATTATATATAGAAAATATAGATTTTCGCGTATTGACCCTTTTATTTGCGCTTATGTGTGTAGTACAAGGGTGGCAGAAAATCGGTGTATTTGAAAGGCTTGGACAAGTACTTCTAAGGGGGATAGAGAATTCAAGGCAATTAGAAATTGTTTTGATTGGTATATGTTTCTTTTCTTCTATGTTGATCACTAATGACGTAGCCCTGATTACTTTTGTACCATTTACTATTATGCTTTTACCTATGGCTGGACAGAAGGATAAAATGGTGTTTATTATTGTAATGCAGACTATTGCGGCAAACCTTGGTAGTATGCTTCTTCCTATTGGAAACCCTCAGAACTTGTATTTATTTTCAACTGCAGAGATGGACATAGGACAATTTATTCTGGCAATGCTACCACTATGGTGTATTTCATTTATAATACTGTATGTAATTTTAATATGTAGGAAAAATGTTTCGATAGAGGAATATAGTCAAAAAAATCTGATGGCCAGAGATAAGAAACAAGAAATCATATATACAGTGTTATTTATAATATGTATTCTATGTGTATTGAGGATTTTACCCTATCAAATTCTTTTAGTAATAGTACTTGCAACTATATTCTTGGTAGATAGATTATTGTTTCTTAGGGTAGATTATGGACTTCTCCTTACTTTTGTATTTTTCTTTTTATTTATTGGGAATATGAAACAACTTACAAGTGTAACAACATTTCTATCACAAGTATTGGAGGGAAATGAATTAGTTGCAGGAATTATTTCTTCACAGGTAATCAGCAATGTACCAGCAACGATACTTTTATCAGGATTTACAACTGAATATATAGAACTTTTAAGAGGAGTAAATATTGGGGGACTTGGAACTTTGATTGCTTCCTTAGCTAGTGTGATTTCATATAAGTTTTTTAGTGAAGTTAGAGATGTGAAAAAGAGTAGTTATATGTTTCAGTTTACTATGTGGAACAGTATGTTTCTTATACTTCTTTGGATAGTGACTAAAATAATCTTGTAGTTAAGAAATATATTTGAAGTATAATTATAATATATATAGACTTCAATAAAGAAGCTTCATAGGCTATATTAATTTCTCAATATGCATATAAAGTTTAAATGAAGTTTCAATATTATAACATATATAAACAGTGAAAATAAGAAGAACGATGATAAATTAAAAAAAAGTCTTGGCTAAGAATGAATTCTCCATGAGAAGAATATTAATCTTAGCCAAGACTTTTGAAGTTAGATTATTAATCTTAATGACCATCTATGTGGAAGATCCCTATCTCTTTATAATTATCAATTTTGTAATTTATTGTATTGAGGCTGTGCTCAAGTGTTTGAATCTGTCTCTCAATAGATTCTTTATGCTTTTCCAAAACCTTTTTACGATCTTCGCAAGCATTTTTTCCTTGAAGGCATAGAGCCATAAAAGATTTAATTTCCTCTATAGGCATACCACTGTTTTTTAGACAACATATAAGGCTAATCCAACTAATATCTATATCATCAAAGATACGTATCCCAGAAGGAGTACGTTTTAAAATAGGAATAAGCCCTTCTTTATCATAATATCTAAGAGTTGATGGTGTTAAGTTAGTAAGTTCGGCAGCTTGTTTAATTGTATATGCCATAATATTCCCCTAAACTAAAATTTATTTTATAAAACATTGACTTAAAGTTAACTTTAATACTTATAATAGGATTTGTCAAGGTTGATTAAAATGTGTTTAGGAGGTAATGGCAAATGAAATATCGTAATCTTGGAAAATGGGGATTAAAAGTAAGTGAAGTGTCTTTGGGAAGTTGGATGACAAGTTTATATGGAACTGAATCAATAAATTTAGCAAAAGAAACTATCAAATTAGCCTACGATAATGGAGTAAACTTTTTTGATTGTGCTGATGCATACAGTGGTGGAGAAGCAGAACGTTTCTTGGGAGATGTCTTGAAGGAATATCCTAGAAGCTCATATGTAGTATCAAGTAAGGTGTTTTTTCCTACTGGACCTGGAGCTAATGATTGGGGACTCTCAAGAAAACATATTTTTGATCAAATAGATAAAACCCTTAAAAATATGAAGATGGATTATATAGATATGTATTTTTGTCATAGATTTGACAATACAACTCCTATGGAGGAAACGCTTCAAGCATTGAGTGATCTAGTTGCAAAAGGAAAAGTGCTTTACTATGGCGTAAGTGAAGAGTGGAGTGCTGCTAGGCTGAATAAAGCTGTTGGAATAATAAAAGAACTAGGACTTCGACCATTGTCTGTTATTCAACCTCAGTATAATATGGTAGATAGATATATAGAGGATGAGATTATCAGTGTATGTGAAGAAAATGGAATAGGAATTGTTCCTTTTTCACCATTAGCTCAAGGATTGCTCACAGGAAAGTATAAAAAAGGGTTGAAAATTCCAGAAGGTTCTAGAGCAACTCATCAACCAGATAAACAAATTAATCAATTACTTACAGATGAGAATTTAGATAAAGTAGAAAAGTTAAGTAAGATAGCAGAAGAGATTGGTACTAACATGTCAGTATTAGCACTTGCATGGATTTTAAATAAGCCTAGTATAAGTAGTGTAATTACAGGTGCTACAAAGCCAGAACAGTTAAAAAATAATATTGTTGCAAGTGGATTTGAAATTCCTAAAGATGCTATGGCTGAAATTGAAAAAATATTGAACTATCATCCTTTTGAAAGGCATGTAGGTTAAATTAAATTTTAGTAAACATAATGAGCGTGATTATTGCAAAATAGTATACTAATTATAAGATCCTAAATTAAAAATCGAATTACAACCCTTCAAGTCCATTTTATTTATACAATATTGATTAAATATAAGTACTCAGGAGGTTGTATTCTAGATTACAAAAGATTGGTGAAGAACCAATCTTTTTGTTGCTCTAGTTTTATTTAAACATTTATCCTTAAAACATTGGTGTTAGAATGAAGAATATATGTTTCAATATGTTAATAGACTTTTGGCATCTCTTTTTAATTTCATTAATTCTCAGTTTTAAAGATTACTTTCCAATTCACCAGTGGTATTTGATTTCTTAATTGTAAAATGAAAATCCATGCTATTAGGCCCTTAATTGTAAAACCTTAATTGTAAAATGAAAATCCATGCTATTAGGCTTGCAAAGTATTGTAATAAGAATGTAAAGTTATATAATAAAAATGACAATAAAACTTGACAATACATGGGAATATATGTTAAGATGTATATAGTATATCATGGAGGTGCCAACATGAATAAAGAAGAAATCCTGGCAAGAGTAAAAAATGAAGGTATAGATGAAAGAGAGCAACAAGTGTTAAGTCAGTCTTTTGGTTTTGGGGCAATAGTCGTTGTAATACTATGTTTTATATTCAGTATTATAAAAGCTATAGAAGGTCAAAGCTTCTATGAATTTGGTATTATCATTTTTGCATATCTTTCTGCAAGTAACTTTTATCAATATAAAAAAATAGGAGAAAAGAAATACCTTATAGTAGGAATTTTTACTGCGATAACTGTTATTCTCAGCTTTATTGGGTACTTTTTAATAAGGTGATAAATATGAGCGAAGAATTAATATTGAAAAATAGATTAAAGGTGGCAAGAGCAGAAAAAAATATTTCTCAAGGAGAGTTAGCAAGGATGGTTGGAGTATCAAGGCAGACCATCAGTTCTATTGAAACAGGACACTTTAATCCTACTGCTAAATTAGCGTTAATATTTTGTATAGCTTTAGATAAAAAATTTGAAGATTTATTTTATTTTGATTAATTATGCATTAAAATAGTATAAAGAGATAGAAGGCAAAAAATAATATCACAACAAAATTTCTTCAATTTTGGATTTTTGAACTTTTATAGTAGAACAAAAATCTTCATTTTAGGGTTATATAAATTTTTATAGATATGATAAGTGAAAATAAAATGATAAATTTTCATTTAATTGAAAACTTTACCAAGGGAAGGTGTACAAAACTCATAGGATAGTGTATTGTATAATATATAAATATAGTGAATAAAAATAAAGATATGGTTGAAAGTATTTTATGTCTGATAATAGGATGAATGATAATAAGATATAGTATAGAAAAAGGTGGGGCTAAAAATGATACACACAAAAAAAGAACAATTAAAACAATTTACAGACAAATACGGCCAAGTATGCAAAGAAAATGGGCATATTAATAGTGAATTATATGATGAATATGGGGTTAAAAGGGGATTAAGAGATAATAACGGTAAAGGAGTCTTATCAGGACTGACTAATATCTCGTTAATCCAAGCTTATGAAGAGAAAAATGGGACAATGATGCCTTGTGATGGTAAGTTGCTATACAGGGGCTATAATATAACAGATTTAATAAAGGGAATTAATAAAGGCAACAGATTTGGGTTTGAAGAAATTACATACCTACTGCTATTTGGAGAGTTGCCAAATTCTTCACAACTAAAAGAATTTAAAAAAATATTAACTGCAAGTAGACATCTTCCAACAAACTTTACAAGAGATGTTATTATGAAAGCACCAAGTAAAGATATTATGAATTCCTTAACTAAGAGTGTACTAACATTAGCTTCATATGATGATAAAGTATCAGATTTAAGCATTAGTAATGTTCTTTCTCAATGTTTAAAGCTTATAAGTGTATTCCCAATGCTTGCTGTGTATGGTTATCATGCATACAATTATTATGCATGTGATGATAGTTTTTATATTCATAGACCAGATGAAAATCTTTCTATGGCAGAGAATATATTAAGAATGTTACGACCAGATAAAAAGTATACAGAACTTGAAGCAAAAGTCCTTGATATCGCTTTAATTCTTCATATGGAACATGGCGGTGGTAATAACTCTACATTTACTGCAAGAGTTGTATCTTCTTCTGGTTCCGATACTTATTCAGTTGTTGCTGCATCTTTATCATCTTTAAAAGGACCAAAACATGGTGGAGCGAACATCAAGGTTGTTGAAATGATATCTGATATAAAAGCACATGTTGGAGATTTATCTGATGAAGTAGCTGTAAAGGAATATTTAGAAAAGATTGTTGATAAGCAAGCATTTGATAAAAGTGGTTTAATATACGGTATGGGACACGCTGTTTATTCCTTATCAGATCCAAGAGAAAGAATTTTTAGAAACTTTGTTGAAAAATTAGCTGAAGAAAAAGGCAAGAATGATGATTTTAAGCTTTATTCTATGATAGAAAAATTAGCACCAGAGGTAATTGCTGAAAAAAGACGTATCTATAAAGGGGTTAGCCCTAATGTTGATTTCTATAGCGGATTGGTTTATAGTATGTTAGATATTCCACTTGAACTATATACACCTATTTTTGCTATGGCTAGAATAGTTGGATGGAGTGCTCATCGTCTTGAAGAACTTATTAATATGGATAAGATTATTAGACCAGCATATGAAAGTATTGTTTCAGAGAAGAATTATATTGAAATCGATGATAGAACTTTTGATTAATATTAATGCAAGAGAATTCCAATGGACAAGTTTGATTTCCTATTGAAACTTTGGGTATAAGACAAGTTAATGTTTTTAGATAATATTTGTATATAAGGTAATGGAAAATTATAAATATGAAATTCCCAAGCTGAAATGGTTTGGGAATTTTTTAATATAAATGTTTCGATTAAGTTTATATATTGCCTTTATGAACTATATATAAACTTAACGTAGATATATTAGTGGAACTTATATATAAATACCATCGCTTAAGATAAGACTTTTTATGCGTAAAAAACCTTTATTATTGAGATACTATTTAATAATTAACTTTTAATGTGAAGGGAGCAAAAGTGATGAGACACTTTATAAAGACAATACTAATAGCTTTATCTATTATGTTTTTTTGTGTTGGAATGGTAGAAGCAAAGGATATAACGATACTTATAGATCCAGGTCATGGAGGTTTGGATGGAGGTGCGAAAAGTGCTGAGGGGCTTCTTGAGAAACATATAAATTTGAAGATTGGAACTTTTCTTAAGGAATGCTTAGAGGAAGGTGGATATAAGGTACATATGACAAGAACTGAGGATATTTCTTTGCATACACAGGATTCTTCTGTAAGGTCAGAAAAGTTGCAGGATCTACATGCCAGATGCGAAATGAAGAATTCAACTGAATGTGATATTTTTATAAGTATACACTTAAATGCATTCCCAGAAGTTTATGTTAAAGGTCCACAAGTATGGTATGCTTCAAATATTAAAAGTAAACTCTTGGCGGAGGTGATTCAAAAATATCTAGAAGCAGATTTAGAAATAACAAAGAAGAGATTTGCAAAAGATGCAAAAAATTCTTATATAATATTAAGAAATCCTACAGATAGAGCAGATGTCCTTGTTGAGTGTGGTTTTTTATCTAATCCTGAAGAAGCACAAAAGCTAAATAACGAGGAATATCAACGAAAAATTTCCAAGGCAATAAAAGCAGCTATAGATAATTATGTAGAAAGACAGAAAGATTTACAATAAATTATAGATCTAAATGGATATTAGTCAAGGTATAGGAAATAAAGGGTCAAAATTAATAATTATGAAATATAATTAGATAGTAACAGTAAACTACCTGAGTTTTTGTGAATAATTTAGTTTATAGTTAGTTAATAAAATTAATGTAAATATAATGTACAATAGATAAAAAGGAGATAAATTTCTATGAATTTTAAGGATATTATTGCTTGAAAAACCTCCAATATGGTAAAATATTAATGTTATGTATTCGGGGAAACGTTTAACAAGAAAGATTTGTAGACTTATACAAAATTTCGAAGGTAAATATGATATTTAACACAATCTTTACAACTATTATGCTACAGTTTATAATAATATAAGTTATTTATATTCGTAATACTTGGAAAAAAGTTTAAGAAAAGATAACATCAAATGAATAATAATGCTATATAAAATGTATTTTAAAGTTACTAGGAGGATTAATTATGAAAACAGGTATAGCTGCATCAAAAGGATACGCTATAGGTAATGTATTTGTTAAGGAAGAAAAAGAAATAAAAATAGTTGAACAACACATTGAGGATGTGGAAGCTGAAGTTGCCAGATTAAATGATGCTACTTCTTTAGCACGTACACAATTAGAAAAAATAAAAGATAAGGCTGAAAAAGAAGTAGGAGCTGATAAAGCTGCTGTTTTTGAAAGCCATATTATGATGCTTGATGATCCAGAATTTACTGGTGCTATCGAAAATACAATAAGAGATAAGCAAATAAATGCTGAAAAAGCATTAACAGAAGTATTAGATATGTTTATTGCTATTTTTGATTCTATGGATGATGAATACATGAGAGAAAGAGTTGCAGACGTAAAAGACGTTGGAACAAGAATTCTTAAAAACCTAGCTGGTATAGTTGAAGACCTTTCAGAGGTTGAAAACAATACAGTTATAGTTGCTCATGATTTAACACCTTCTGATACTGCTCAATTAGATAAATCAAAGGTAATAGCTTTTGTTACAAACATTGGTGGAAGAACTTCACACAGTGCTATAATGGCTAGAACATTAGAAATACCAGCTGTTGTTGGTCTTAATGATATAGTACAAACTGCTAAAAGTGGAGATAAAATTATTGTAGATGGTAATGAAGGTATAATAATTTTAAATCCAGATGAAGCTACAATAGCTGAATATGAAGCTAAAAAAGCTCAATTCGAAAAAGAAAAAGAAGAATTAAAGAAGCTTATAAGTGTTAAAACTGTAACTAAAGCTGGTAAGAAAGTTAAAGTTATGGGTAACATAGGTAAGCCAGAAGATATAAATGGAGTATTTGAAAACGGTGGAGATGGAGTAGGATTATTTAGAACAGAATTCCTATACATGGATAGAGATTCTATGCCTACTGAAGAAGAACAATTCCAAGCTTATAAATACGTTGCTGAAAAAGCTGGAGAAAGAGAAGTTGTTGTAAGAACTCTTGATATCGGTGGAGATAAGAAACTTCCATACCTACCACTTCCAGAAGAAATGAACCCATTCCTTGGATACAGAGCTATAAGATTATGTCTTGATAGAACTGACATATTCAAAACTCAATTAAGAGCTATTTTAAGAGGATCTGCTTTTGGTAACTTAATGATCATGTTCCCAATGATATCTTCATTAGAAGAATTCAATAAGTCTAAAGAAATTCTTGCAGAATGTATGGCTGAATTAAAGGCAGAAGGTAAAGCATATAACGAAAACATATCAACAGGTATAATGGTAGAAATACCAGCAGCTGCAGTTAATGCTGATGAACTTGCAAAACATGTTGATTTCTTCTCAATTGGAACAAATGATTTAATTCAATATACATTAGCTGCTGATAGAATGAATGAAAAGATTTCTTACTTATACAACCCAATGCATCCAGCAGTTTTAAAATTAATAAAGATGACTATAGAAGCTGCACATGCTCAAGGAAAATGGTGTGGAATGTGTGGAGAAATGGCTGGAGACGAAACAGCTATACCTACTTTAGTTAAATATGGTTTAGATGAATTCTCAATGAGTGCATCTTCAATATTAACAGCAAAGCAAATCATAATGAATAATTAATAATTATAGCTACATAAAAATTAATTTAGTAGCTTAACTTAGACTAGATACTTAAAGAATATAAAAACCATCTTGGATAGAATTAAATTTTATCCAAGATGGTTTTATTTTTTACAAGATTAATAGAAATTTTATAAATATAAATTATTGTTTATATTATTATAAAATCATTGATATTACTATCAAATTCGGTAAAATATATTTAAGAAATAAGAGATATAAAAAATGAATTTTTAAAGTTTGGGAGAAGCTATGAAAAAGAAGTTTATATATACATTATTATTTATAGCAGCTATAACAATAACAGGCTGTGGAGATAAACAAGTAAAAGAAAATGTTAGTACAAGCACTAGCACAGACGCTATATTGACTGAAGCGGATAAAGAAAAAACAGAAGAAAATAATCAAATAGAAACTAGCAATGAAGCAAAGGACAGAAATGTAACACGAGATAACAATGAAAAAGAAAATAGCAATAATGAAACTGATTCTGAAAAAATCAGTTATGACAGTTATAGTGGAAGTTGGGTAATAGAAAGTAATTTAAGAGCAGATTATCATTTTGGACTTGGAGTTAGACTTACTATTGATAAAGAAGGAAATTTAGATGGAAATATAGGAAATACTTCGACAGGTATTACTCATGTTGCTACGTTTCCTATTAAAGGTAAAATAGAAAATGATAAATTTAGTTATACCTTTGAGCAAGATGGTTGGGGAAACAAAGGTACTATAAATATGGAATTTAATAAAAAACAAATAGTATTAACAATAAAATATGATGAAAGTAATGAAAGAAAGAATTTTTGGGGAATAGGCGAAGGTACATTTACTTTGGTTAACAGGGAAACTAAGGTAGAGCGAAGTTTAGAAGACTTAAAAAAGGGTGGATTAGCAGTTATACAAGATCAATGCTTTAATATTAATCTCGATAGTTATGGCGAAGTTAAATTTATATCAGGCACTAAAAGGGCTGATGGATATACTGCGTTGAGATTTTATTTAGCAGGTAAAAATGATAAAATTATATACTACTTTCCTGAATTTTCTACAAAGAATTTTTTAAAAGAAATGAAAGCAGTTTCTTTTCAAGATATAAATAATGATGGACTGAAAGAAATAATAGTTATAGCAGAATATAATTCTTCAGGTCCGAAAAAAGAACATTGTAGTATATACTTTCCTAAAAGTGGTGAATTTATAAACGATAAAAATATAGATGACAAAATAAATAGTTATCAGGACGTTAATACCATTAACTCTGTTATACAATGTTATAAAACAAATTTTAAATAATATGAGCTTTATGAAAGAAGAATCTATCATGTATAGGTTCTTTTTTATTGACTAAATACTTATTAACATATTTGGTTTATAATATTATAATGATATAATTAAACTTCAATAAGCTGTAAATGTAAATTTTGTACTATTTAAGCTAAAGAAGTAAGACAATGTTCCAATATATATTCCACTGAATGGATAAAAATATTATAATTAAAGAACAATAGAATTAAAATTTTAATTTATCCAAAGATAGTATAATAGGACTTAATTTTTAAAAGTTTGTTATAAACAAAGATTCTTTACTAAATAGAGCAGTGGAAGTTTACTTTAGTCGAGCAGAAAGATGGATGTAAAAGGAGAGAAGGTAATGTATACACTAAAGGTAAAAAAGTTAATTGAGGATGCAAAACTCCCATCTTTTGCAAAAGCAGGAGATGCTGGTATGGACGTATATGCAGCAAAAGAACTTGTTATAATGCCAAGGGAAACAGCATTAGTTCCTACAGGTATAGCAATAGAATTACCTAAAAACACAGAAGCACAGGTAAGACCAAGAAGTGGTCTTGCACTAAAACATGGTATTACAGTACTAAATGGACCTGGAACTATAGACGAAGGTTATAGGGGAGAGGTTTGCATAATTCTAATCAATCATGGAAAGGAAGCTTTTAAGGTTGAAAAACATATGAAGATAGCACAATTGGTGGTTAAACCTATTTATGAAATAGAAATAAAAGAAGCTTCAGAACTAAATGAGAGTGAAAGAGGCACTGGAGGCTTTGGATCTACTGGAGGGTGGTAATGTGAGTAATTCAAAGGGGTATTATGATAAGGCAATAACTGCTTTTAGTAATGGTCAATTAGATAAAGCATTAATGCTTTGTGAAAAAAGCATTTCTTTAAACTTAAAAAATCAAGCGGCACTAAATTTAAAAGGATTAATATACTATCTGCAAGGAGAACTTGCGTCTGCAAAGGCTGTATGGAAAACTAATAATGATTATAATGATAATAGTACAGCTAAAGAATATTTAAGAAATATAAAGTTAGATGAAGCTCTTCTCCAAAGATATAGAAATGCAGTAAAACTCATAAATGACCTAAGGATAAATGATGCAATTGTAGCACTTGAGGAATGTGCAAAGAGTTCTTTCAATAATATAAATGTATTAAACGCTTTAGGTTTATGTATGATGAAAAAAGGTGAGTATGATAAAAGTAAAATATATTTTGAGAGAAGCTTAGAGATAGATAAGAAAAATAAAGAGACTTTAGAGTACATAAGGCGATTAGAAGAATTTTTACCAAAGAAATTCAACCTAAAGAAAACAATAGTTGGAGTTGTTGGAGGTGTAGCAGTTTTAGCTATAATATTTGGAGGTGTCAATATTATAAAAGGGAAAATCAGTATATTTCCAGAAAAAACTCAGGTAGTTTCTGAAGATAATACTGGTTCAAACGTGTCCAGTTCTGATGAAGAAAAAGCTAAAGAAGAGGTTAATAAAGAAGAAACTAGTGGAGAGGCAAGCGAGAAAGCAAAAGCAGGAGAGAATATAGAGGTAAAACCAGAGACAGAAGATTCTAATAGTACTGATAAAAAGGTTGCAGAAGACCAAGCAAAGCAGGAGGTAAAGCAAGTTTTTAATAGTGCAGCTATTTCACAGGCATTAGCAGCACCTACAATAGATTATGATAATTTATATGCATTAGTTGAGGCTAATAAGGATCTAGCACAAGGAATAAATGATAAAAATTTACTGAATAGTAGCATAGAAGTACTTAAAAATTCAGGATGTGAATTTTTTTATAATAGGTCACAAATTATAATAGATGAACAGAAAAATTATAGTTTAGCATTAGATAGTTTAAATAAAGCATTACAATATAGCCAAGGACATTATTTAAGACAGCATATTTTATATTTTATTGGATTTTCTTATGATAGACTTTCAGATTTTGAAAATGCATCTAAGTTTTATGATAACTACATAAAGGAATTTCCAAGTGGTAATTATGAATTAGCTGTTTTATATAGACAGTGTGTAATCTTTAAGGATATAGATGCACCAAGAGCTAAAATTTATGCTAATGAAATACATAATAAATATCAAGGGACAAGTGAAGATAATTCTGTAGTACAAGAGATTCTTTCAAAGTAAACTTTATTTTTAATAAATATACAATACAAAATAAATTACAGGGAAATAATAGTTTAGTGGTTGACTAATACTAACTTACGTAGTAGTATAATAATATAGTAACATACCCCTCGAGGGTATAGGAGGTAATATTATGGTTAGACAAATTACAGACGCTACTTTTAATGAAGAGACAAATTCAAATGTTCCAGTTGTTGTAGATTTTTGGGCTCCTTGGTGTGGACCTTGCAAAATGTTAGGACCAGTTATTGAAGAACTTGCAAGTGAAATGGGAGATAAAGTTAAGTTTGCAAAGATAAATGTTGATGAAAATCCAGTAACAGCTAATACTTTTAGAGTTGCGAGTATTCCAACTTTAATAATTGTAAAGGATGGCAAGGTTGTTGATCAATCTTTAGGTTTTAAGCCAAAACCAGCATTAGCTGCTTGGATACAAAAGCATCTATAAATAATTTATCTATTTAAAAGATTAACTAAACAGAAGCTTAATAGAGTAGCACCTACTATAATTTTATAGGAAGGCATGATAATATGGATGAATTATATGATATAGCTATAGTTGGCAGTGGACCAGCAGGAATATCTGCTGCTGTAAATGCGAAAATAAGAAACAAAAAGATTATTCTATTTGGTAATAAAGAGCTTAGTTCAAAGCTTACTTTAGCACCAAAAATAGATAACTATTTAGGATATTATAATATTACAGGTAAAGAACTAGCAGATAAATTTCTAGAACATCTAAATACTATGGATATTGTGATAAGCAAAGAAAGAATCAATAATATTTATGCTATGGGAAGTTATTTTAGTTTAATGGTTAATGATAAGGAATATAAAGCATCTACTGTGATTTTGGCTACTGGAGTACTCTTTGGTAAACCGTTTAAAGGAGAAGTAGAGCTTCTTGGTAGAGGAGTAGGATATTGTGCTACCTGTGATGCACCTTTATATAAAGGAAAACCTGTAGCTATAATAGGCTATAATAAAGAGGCAGAAGAAGAAGCAAACTATGTGAGTGAACTTGCATCAATCGTTTATTATATTCCTACTTATAAAGGCGAATATGAGCTTAGGAATAATATAGAGATTATAAAAGATAAACCTTTAGAGATTATCGGAGATTCACAGGTCCAAAAACTTTTATTAGCAAATGGTGAAATTCAAGTAGATGGAATTTTTATATTACGAGATAATGTAGCTCCAGAGCAACTGGTACCAGGACTAGAAGTAGATGAGAATCACATTAAGGTTGATAGAGAAATGAAAACTAATATTGAAGGTTGCTATGCTGCAGGTGATGTTGTAGGTAAGCCGTATCAATATATGAAGGCTATGGGTGAAGGGCAAGTAGCTGCACTTAATGCTGTAAGATATCTAGACAACAAGGCTATGAATAAGTAAAGCTTAGTTTATATGAGATATAAATATTTTCAATCTTCCTGTAAGTTATTTATGGATTTAGTTATAATCAACTAAAAAACTATTTTAGAGAAAAAGATATTATATAAAATATATTTTATATAATATCTTTTTCAATGTAAAGTCTTAAAAAAGTAAGACTATTTAGAAAGGGGATGTTACGCAGTAATTTATAGATTTAGCTGCGTAGCACCCCCTAGTTTTGCCTAAGAATACTATATTTATTTTATTGAAATTTTTTACTAGTTTAATTAGACAATATATCTTTAAAACATATTGACTATTTTAATGAAAAAAATACATGGTTACCTATCTGCGTAGGATTAATCTTTTCTATACTATGCATCCATGAACATGTAGCGGTTTGAGGGTTATAGAAATATAACGCATTGCCACTTGGATCTTTTCCTTCAAGAGCATCGTATACGGCCATGTAGTTGCTTTCCGTGGGAGTCACCTTAATTTCTCCATTCTCAACACATGAGAAGGCATTTTTCTGAAAAATTATATCTTCTAATTTATCAGAGTACTTTCCACTTTTCAATCTATTTAGGATTACTGATGCTACTGCTACCTGACCATCGTAGGGTTCCCCCCTACTTTCAGCATAAACTACCTTAGCAATAAGAGTGACATCATCTTTTGTTATGTAATAGTTTTTGCTTGATGTGCTAAGAACTTGAATTGTTTCGTCTTCAGCTTCATTTTCACTTATATCCGAATCTTTTAAAGTAATCATCTGATTCTTATTTTGAATTTGCGCATAAATTTTCTTTGGTACATAATTGGCAGAAAGCAACATACCGATACTCAAAAAAAAACATATCGCCACATTAGCTTTTTTCATTCTTATCCTCCTTATAACTTAGGCTAAGTATATTGTTCTCAAAGAAAAAAGTTTTATGCAAAAAAACTTTTTTCTTCTGAGAGACTTTATGACAATATATAAATTTTAAATCTTATACAGGATTCAATAAAATTATCTTGTTAGTACAGATTTGATAACTTCATAGTCTTTAAGAAAATCTTTGTAGCTATTGGTGACATTTTTATATAAACTATTAGGATCTTCATAAAGCTTATTCATAGTTTTCAAATCTTTTCTTTTTGTACTGGTTTTTTCTTCTTTTAAAGAATAAATAAAATCATATGTATAGGTTTTATATTGATATACAATAGATCTAAAGGTCTTCAAAGTAGGAGAAAGCCTTTCTTGAGGACTTAGTGAATCAAGTTCTAATAATATATTATCAATATCTTTTTTGTTATTTTCCATACTTAAAATTAATTCGTCATAAGAAGATTTCCCAGAACGAACAGAATTTAAGTTAATCATATAATTAGCTTTTAGATTACTAAAATTTATTATTTGTCTATCAAATGATATAAAGAAGTTGATACAATCTGATTTTATTTTAGATGCAGCTATATTCTTAGCAATAATTTCATCTGTAGCAGCAATCATGCTGTCAAAACTAGATAAAGCTCTGTCTGACAAAGAGAAACTCGTACTTCTAAAATTAGCTGATTCATAATTTTCAAGCATAGAAGCTTTATAATTAATTAAGTTGTCTTTGGCAATATCTAATTCATTTGACTCTTGATTGTTTAATATTAAATTCATTTGTTCCAAAAAGCTAATATTTGAGGAAAGTCCGTTTAATAAAGCTTCATGAGCGTCTGCATATTTAGCTATGTATCCTGTTGAAGGAATTGAACTTTTTAAGTTTTTTAATTCCTTTATAGTTTTGGGTATATCCTCCTTAGCAACATCGTAATCAATAGGTGCTATGGTTGAAATATTTGTTAATGAATCATTTATCGATACGATTTGTTTTTCATAAGCCTTTACGGAATTTTCATATTCTGTATATTGAGGTCTAGAAAAATACAAATAGCTTAAGAAATAAGATACTAGACCTAATAGCAAAATCGTGGAAGTTATCATTAGAATAATTGAACGTTTCCTTAATTTTTTATCTTTCTTATCTTTATTATCTTCCATATTGGACACTCCTTAAAATAGTACTTCATATATAATATGATAACACTTAATTGGTAATTATTACAAATAGATATCTATATAAAGTATTAACAAATTTCCATAAATTAAATCTTAGTAATAAAAATAAAATTATTGTATAATTAAAATAGCAATAAAAAAGAGGTGAGGTTTTGGAAACTTTAAGATTTTATTTAATCACAATAAAGAACATATCACTCTTTGATGTTTTGGATATAGCGGTTGTTAGTTATATCTTTTATAAAATATATGTGCTAATGAGGCAAACAAGAGCAGAACAGTTACTAAAAGGAATAATTTTAATTTTATTTTTGATTCCTATAAGTAGCTTTTTAAATCTTACTATGCTTAACTGGATATTAAATAAAACTATTACTATAGGTGTTTTATCAATTGTAATCATATTTCAGCCAGAGATAAGAAGAGCGCTTGAACATCTTGGTAGAAGTGCTTTTGCAGAGAGACCAATATTAAAAAATGAGGCAGAACTCACTAAGCTTATTGCTGAAATACTAAATGCAGTAGAAAACCTTTCTAAGGATGAAACGGGTGCATTAATAGTAATTGAGCAATTTACTGGCTTAGAGGATATAATATCTACTGGAACAAAGTTGGATGCAAATGTAACTACAGCGTTACTTGAAAATATATTTGTCGTAAACACTCCACTTCATGATGGAGCTACAATAATTAGAAATGATAAAATAGTGGCGGCAGGATGTTTTTTACCATTAAGTACAAATCATAGTATAGATAAGAAACTAGGAACAAGGCATAGAGCAGCATTGGGGATTTCAGAGATGTCTGATGCTCTTGTAATTATCGTGTCAGAGGAAACAGGTGTGATTTCGCTTGCTATAAATGGAAAACTTACAAGAAACTATACTAAGGAGAAATTAAGCGATATTTTATTCAGAATAATTAAGCTTAGATATTTAGATAAGAAATTAAGCTTTGGAGAGAAGGTGAAGCTATGGAAGAAAAAAATACTCCATCAACGATAATTAAGATTTTCTCATTCATAGCTGCTTTTATCCTTTGGATATACATATCAACAATCTATAATCCTATAAAGACTGTAATAATTGCAAATGTACCAGTTGAAATAAAAAATTCTGAGGGGCTAAAAGAAGTTTCTTTAATACTTATGCCAAAACAAACCTTTAAAGTTAATATTACCATTAAAGGTAATGCAAATATCATATATGGTATAAAGCCTAGTAACTTTAAATTAGAGGTAGACTTATCTAAGTATGCCATAAGGAAAGGTGATACAAAGATACCTGTGGAAATAATTGAGGCACCAAAGGATGTGACTATTTTAAAAGAAAGTGGTATATGGGTTGATATTGATGTGGATAATTTAGCGAAAAAAAGTTTACCTATAGATGTAGAGCTTTCTGGAGAACCTAGGAGTGGCGTTGTTTTTGGTCAAACAAAGGTTACTCCAAGTGAAATTACACTAACAGGACCAGAATCTTATGTTAATCAAGTAAAAAATCTCTCAATTAGTTGCACCTATGAAAATTTTCAAGAACAAGATTCGTTGCAATTGCCAATAGAAGCATTAGACGCAAATGGTAACAGGGTTACAGAGATATCTTTATCACAGGCTTTTGCAACTGTAGAACTGCCATATAATAATATTAAAAATGTACCAGTCAATATCAAAACTTTAGGGGTAGTTGGTGAGGACATTATTATAAAATCTATAGAGGCAGATATTCAGTCTGTTGATATTTCAGCTAGTGATGATGTTTTAGCAAATATTTCATCTATAGATACAGAAGCTATAGATTTAGCTACTATAAATTCTAATAAGACTATTGAAACTAAACTTGTAATCCCTAATAACGTAGAACTTATTTCAGCAACTAAAGGTGCTAAGGTCAAAATCACTGTTCAAAAAATTATTAGTAAATCAATAAATCTCAATATAGCTTTGAAAAACTTAGGAAGCCAGTTAAAAGGCGACTTAAGTGAGGTAAAAGCAAATGTTGTGGTTAAAGGTGTTGAGAATATAATCAATGAATTGAGTGCAGATAACTTTAATTGCTATGTAGATTGTAAAGATTTAGTTGAGGGTGAATATGAGCTTAAGGTAAATGTTTCTGTAAATAAGAGTGCATCTATAGTAGCAGTGAATCCAGAGAACGTAAAAGTAACTATTTCTAAATAATGAATACAAAGGAGAAGAAAATGCCTATTAGAATAAATAATTTAAATTTAAGTATTGATGAAGAGTTAGAGATTTTAAAAGCTAAGGTATGTAAAAAATTAAAGATAAGCGAAAAAGATATTAAAGAATTTTCTATAATTAGACAGTCAATTGATGCAAGAAAGAAAAATGCATTAGCTTTTAACTATAGTGTTGAAGTTAAATGTGACAAAGAAGATAAGGTTGTAGCAAGGTCTAATGACAATAATGTAAGGTTAGAAGTTACAAAGAATAATGATGAATTTCAATTTGGAACTATGTCTATGAAGCATAGACCAATAGTTGTTGGAATGGGGCCTGCAGGACTTTTTGCAGGTCTTATCCTTGCACAAAATGGATATAAACCTCTTATAATAGAAAGAGGGGAATCTGTTGATAAAAGAAGTAAAACTGTTGATAACTTTTGGAAAGGTGCTCCATTAAACGTAGAAAGTAATGTTCAATTCGGAGAAGGTGGAGCAGGAACATTTTCTGATGGTAAACTTACGACTCGTATAAAGGATCGCAGATGTGATTTGGTAGTGAAGGCGTTTATAGATAATGGAGCCCCAGAAGAAATAAGATATTTAGGAAAGCCCCATATAGGTACAGATATATTAAAGGATGTAGTTGTGAATATAAGAAAAAAGATAATAGAAAATGGTGGAGAGGTTAGATTTAACTCTAAATTACAGGACATAATAGCAAGGGATGGAGAAATTGAAGCCGTGGTGGCTAATGGTGAAAAAATTCCATGTGACAATCTTATCTTAGCAATTGGTCATTCATCGAGAGACACTTACGAGATGCTTTTTAAAAATAAAATTTTCATGGAACCCAAAGCTTTTGCAATTGGAGTAAGAATTGAGCATAGTCAAGATATGATTAATGAAAGCCAATATGGTAAGTTTAAGAACCATCCAAAGCTTAAGGCAGCAGATTATACTTTAACTCATAATACAGAAAGTGGTAGGGGGGTGTATAGTTTTTGCATGTGTCCTGGTGGTGTAGTAGTAGCTGCTGCTTCAGAGGAAAATAGATTAGTTACTAATGGAATGAGCTACTATAAAAGAGATAGAGATAATGCTAATGCGGCAATGGTTGTCACAGTAGGCCCAAAAGATTTCGGAGGAGATGCACCTCTTAGTGGAATGGAATTTCAAAGGAATTATGAAGCTTTAGCTTACAAGGTAGGTGGGGGAAACTACCATGCACCTGTCCAACTTTTGGGGGACTTTATGAAGGATGTTCCTTCAACTAAACTTGGAGCCATAAAGCCATCCTATGAACCAGGATATAGCTTTAAAAACCTTAAGGATTGTTTGCCAAGTCAAGTGATTGGAGCTCTAAAAGAAGGTATAACAGTTTTTGATAAAAAGATTAAGGGTTATGGTGACTATGACGCTATAATGACAGGAATAGAAACAAGAACATCAGCTCCAGTTAAAATAACTAGAACAGAAACTTTAGAGAGTATTTCCATTAAAGGATTATATCCATGTGGGGAAGGTGCAGGTTTTGCAGGCGGAATAATGTCAGCTGCAGTTGATGGTATAAAATGCGCTGAGGCAATAATGAAAAAGTTCAAAAATATATAGAATTGATTTAAAAAAAATAAGTTTTCATAAAATTCAGAAAATAACCGAAAATAACTAAATTTCTGGTAAAATAGAACCGTTAAATATTTCACAAATTTATTGGTATTATAATTTCAGAAGAATGAATTACTTAAGTATTCTCTTTTCAAAGTTTTACATTAGTTAATACTTAATTTATGGTAATTGCCGCGATATAAGTGAATATTATTAGATACTTAGGTTAATTATTTCACAAATGTTTTGAGTTATGTTGTTGAATCGTTATGTAAAGTTAGATGTCTTAACTTAATATATTATTAATAAAAACATTATTTTAGAATAAAAAAAGAGGTGCAGTTGGATGATAAAAAGTTTTGATGAGATTATATCAAAGGTAAAAAGCAGTAGCCTAAAAACAGTAGCAGTAGCAGTAGCACAAGATGAGCCAGTTTTAGAAGCAGTTAGAGATGCTAAAAAGAATGGAATTGCAAATGCTATATTAGTTGGAGATAAGGATGAAATTGCTAAAGTTGCAGCAGGATTAAATATGGATTTAGCCGACTTTGAAGTTGTAGATATAAAAGATCCTATAGAAGCAGCATTAAAAGCTGTAGAACTTGTATCAAGTAAAAAAGCTGATATATTAATGAAAGGTCTTATAGATACAAAAAACTTCTTAAAATCAGTATTAAACAAAGAAGTAGGTTTAAGAACTGGAAAATTAATGTCTCACGTAGCGGTGTTTGAAACTGAAGCTTTTGATAGATTAATTTTTTTAACAGATGTTGCTTTTAATACTTTCCCAGATCTTGATCAAAAAGCACAAATAATAAATAATGCAGTTGGCGTTGCAAGAGCAATAGGTTATGAACAACCTAAAGTTGCATGTGTATGTGCTGTTGAGGTTGTAAATAAAAATATGCCAAATACAGTTGATGGAGAAGCATTAACTAAGATGAATGCAGATGGTATAATTCCTCATTGTACAGTGCAAGGACCTTTATCATTAGATATAGCCTTATCAGAAGAAGCTGCACATCATAAAGGTGTTCAGGGTACAGTTGCAGGAAACGCAGATATTTTATTATTACCAAACATTGAAGCTGGAAATATAATGTATAAAACTTTAACTTATTTTACAAACCCTAAGAATGGTGGAATATTAGTTGGAACATCAGCACCAGTTGTATTAACATCAAGAGCTGACTCATATGAAACTAAAATGTATTCAATTGCCCTAGCAGCATTAAGCTGTGACCTACAATAATAAAAAATTTTAGGAGGAATTTGTCATGCACAAAATGTTAATGATTAACCCAGGATCAACCTCTACTAAAATAGCAGTTTTTGAGGATGAAAAAGAAATCTTCACTGAGACATTAAGACATAGTTCAGAAGAAATAGGAAAATATAATAGTGTTATTGCACAAAAAGATTTTAGAAAAGAAGTTATTTTAGATGTGTTAAAGCAAAAGGATTTTGACGTAAAAGATCTTGATGCAGTTGTTGGAAGAGGTGGATTATTAAAACCTATAAGCGGAGGTACATATGAGGTTAATGAACCAATGCTTAAGGATCTTCAAGTTTCTGTTAATGGAGAGCATGCTTCAAACCTTGGTGCACTTTTAGCAAATGAAATAGCAAAAGAAATAAGTGTAAAAGCATTTATCGTTGACCCAGTTGTTGTTGACGAGTTAGATGATGTTGCAAGATTATCAGGACTTCCTGAACTACCAAGAAAATCAATTTTCCACGCATTAAATCAAAAAGCTGTAGCTAAGAGATATGCAAAGGAAACAGGAAAGAAATACGAAGATTTAAACTTAATCGTATGTCATATGGGCGGAGGAGTTTCTGTAGGTGCTCATAAAAATGGAAGAATAGTAGAAGTAAACAACGCATTAGATGGAGAAGGTGCTTTTTCTCCAGAAAGAAGCGGAACTGTTCCAGCTGGAGATTTAGTAAGAATGTGTTTTAGTGGAAAATATACTAAAGAAGAAATTCTTAAAAAGCTTACTGGAAAAGGTGGCTTTGTAGCTTATTGCAATTCCAATGATGCAAGAGATGTTATTGCAAGTGCTGCTGCTGGAGATGCAAATGCTCAATTAGCTTTTGATGCTATGAGATATCAAATTTCAAAGGACATCGGAGCATGTGCTGCTGTTCTTGACGGTAAAGTAGAGACAATAATAATTACTGGTGGAATTGCTTATAATCAAGATACTATTAATTATATATCAAATAAAACTTCATGGATTGCACCAATTACAGTATATCCTGGTGAAGATGAAATGCTTGCTTTAGCACAAGGTGCTTTAAGAGTATTGAATGGTGAAGAAGAAGCTAAAGTATACGCTTAGTAGATATAGAAAAAACGCTAGCAATTGGTTGTTAGCGTTTTTCTATTGCAAGGTAGTTTAATAGAATAAGGTGTTAAAGTAAAATGCAGATATTATAGAAAATTCTTTGCTAAAGTGTTACAATACATTACAAAGGAGTGATTTTATGAGTAACATAGAATCAAAACTTAAAAGTGATGAAATGGACTTCTTTTTCAAAGCTATTTTAAGTTTAGAAACAATAGATGAATGTTATAAATTTTTTGATGACATAGCAACTATTAATGAAGTCAAAAGCTTAGCTCAAAGACTTCAAGTTGCGAAGATGCTTAGAGATAAAAAAATATATAATGAAATCGTTGAAGAGACTGGAGCGAGTACTGCAACTATAAGTAGAGTAAATAAATGCTTAAACTATGGAAGTGATGGGTATAAGATAATATTAGAGAGGCTTTCAGAGACGGAAGAGAAATAACCTGTACTATTATCTGTGAAGTTATGATATATTAATATAGGAAAAAATAGTTTAATTAAACTGAGAATAGAGAGAGGTAAGAAAATGAGCAGACTTTTTGGAACTGATGGAGTTAGAGGAATCGCAAATAGCGAACTATCATCAGAGTTAGCCTATAAACTTGGAAGAGCAGGAGCCTATGTATTAACAGAAGGCACACATAAGCCTAAAATAATAGTAGGAATGGATACTAGAATTTCTTGTGACATGTTAGAGGCAGCTCTAGTTTCTGGGATTTTGTCTGTAGGAGCTGAGGCAATATGCATAGGTGTAATTCCTACACCAGCAGTAGCATATCTTACAAGGAAATATAATGCCGATGCCGGTGTTGTTATTTCTGCTTCACATAATCCAGTGGAGTTTAATGGAATTAAATTTTTTAACTCTAATGGCTATAAGTTAAGTGATGAAATTGAAGATAAAATACAAGCAATAATAGAAAATGGCATGGATGAAATTCAAAGTCCAGTTGGAAGCCAAATAGGAAGAAAAATAGTAAATGATAAAGCAGAAGAAGATTATATAAAATATATAAAGAATACTATTGATGGAGACCTAAAAGGGATTAAGGTTGCGTTAGATTGTGCTAATGGTGCTGCATCACATGTAGCTGTTCAAGCGTTTAGAGAACTAGGGGCAGAGGTAGTAGTTATAAACAATACCCCAGATGGTTTAAATATAAATGATAACTGTGGGTCTACACATCCTGAAGAATTATTTGCATACGTAACAAGAAAGAAGTGTAATTTAGGTTTAGCATTTGATGGTGATGCAGATAGATGTCTAGCTGTTGATGAATATGGCAATCTAGTAGACGGAGATAAGATGTTAGCAATTTGTGCTAAGGATTTAAAGGCTAAAGGAAAATTATCTAAAGAAACTCTAGTAGTTACAGTAATGAGTAACATGGGCTTATTTTTAGCGCTTGATAGAGAAAAGATAAACAGTGTAAAGACTAAAGTCGGAGATAGATACGTATTAGAAGAGATGGTTAAAGAAGGTTACAATCTTGGTGGAGAACAATCAGGACATATAATTTTCTTAGATCACAATACAACAGGAGATGGATTATTAACAGCAGTTCAACTTGCGTCGATAGTAAAGCAAAGTGGAAAAAGTTTATCAGAACTTGCTACTATTATGAAGACATTACCTCAAGTGCTTGTTAATGCAACAGTTCCAAATGATAAGAAGAATATTTACTTAGAAGATCAGGAAATAATAAGAAAGATACAAGAAATAGAAGTAGCGCTTCACGGTACAGGCAGAGTTCTTATTAGACCATCAGGAACAGAACCTTTAGTGAGAGTTATGCTTGAGGGAGAAAACCAAATAGAAATCGAAGAGATGGCAAATGAACTAGCTCAAATGATTCTAGATAAGGTATAGATTAAAGCAATTAAAAAGAGAGGGGTTAGATGGGTAATAGTAAGTATAAAAAAATATTTATAACATTATCAATACTATTAGCAATGATCTTAATAACTGGAGGCGTTTTTATAGCCTTGTTATATTCTAAGTTGGGGAAGGTAGATCAAGTAAATATCTCAACCAATAATAAGGATTTAGGTATAAATACGCAAGCAGAAGAAACCCAGAAAGAAAATAATGATATAATAAATTTTGCTTTATTTGGTATAGACGCTAGAAATCTTCAGACTAATGATGATTCTAGGTCTGATACTATTATGATAGCAACAATAGATAAATCAAAGAAGCAAGTTCGGTTAAGTTCTATAATCAGAGATACTTATGTCAATATTGAAGATAGAGGCATGGATAAAATAAATCATGCCTATGCATTTGGTGGACCAGAACTTGCAATAAGAACAATAAACAGCAATTTTGACCTTGCTATAAAGAATTTTGTAACGGTTAACTTTGAAGGAATGTCAAAGATTGTTGATGCAGTTGGTGGAGTTTATATAGATGTAGACAGTGAAGAATTGAATTGTATAAATGAATATGTATTAGAAACAGCTAAACTCGAAGGGGTTACAGCTGATCCAATAACAAGTACAGGTCTACAAAAATTGAATGGAGTTCAAGCCACTGCATATTGTAGGATAAGATATACTTCAGGCGGAGACATGAAGAGGACAGAAAGACAGAGAGAGGTTCTGACAGTAGTAATGAATCAATTGTTAAAGTTTGATACCACAGAATTTATGAATGTAACAAATAGTTTATTAGATTATGTCCAAACTAATTTAAGTTCCACGGATATAATAGGAATGGGTGTTTCTATTTTAACTAGTGGTATAAATTCAACAGATGAGAGAATGTTTCCTTCACAGGATTATAGTGAAGGAAAGCTTATAAACAATATATATTATTACGTAACAGATTTAGATAAGGCAAAAATAGATTTACATGATTATGTATATGGAGATTAACTGCCTTTAGAGCATTGAGAGGGAAAGTACTATGATAAGACAGAATCAAAAGATTTTTAATGCGCTTTTAATTCCGATGGATTTAATTATTTTATTAGTATCTTTCTTAATTACATGGTATATAAGATTTAATAGTGGACTTATACCAGTTAGAGAGGTTTATTTAAGCTTTAATGAATATTTAGTTCCAGCGATAATAATTGCGCCGATATTTATATTGATAAATGCTATATTTGGTACCTATGTTACAAAACGATATAAGACTTTCTATGTAGAGGCAATAAAAATAATCCAATCAAATTTTGTTGCATGGATTATATTTATATTTTTATTATTTACTTTCAAAATAATAGATTACTCAAGATATCTTTTAGTAACGTACTATGTAGTATCTACCTTTGCACTTATTTTTTCTAGGGGGGTTATTAGACTTGTACAAAGAAGCTATAGAAGCAAAGGGTATAATAAATGGCATGTATTAGTTGTAGGCCACAGTGATATTTGTGCTAGATTTATCAGAAGAGTAAATCGTAATAGGCATTGGGGCTATAATATAGTTGGTATAATAGATGATAATTACAAAATAGATGCTGAAAATCATCAAGAGGTAGCATTAACCCAAGAGATACCTATTCTAGGAAAAATAGCAGACCTTGAAGATATATTAGAAAATACTTATGTAGATGAAATTTATATAACTTTAAATCTGGAGGAATATAAAAAAGTTGGTAAAATAATTGCGATAGCTGAAAAGCATGGAGTTCGTATAGAAATAATACCAGATTTCACAAAGTATATCTCTTCCAAGCCGGCCATTGATGAGTTTGATGGAATACCAGTTATCAATGTAAGACAAATACCTCTTGACGAAGGTATAAATAATGTTATTAAACGAACTGTAGATATTATAGGTTCCTTAATACTTATTCTTATAACGTTACCAGTAATGATATTTGTCTATATAACTATTAAAATAACTTCTCCAGGACCTGCAATCTTTAAACAGGAAAGAGTAGGTTTAAATAAACAAAACTTCACTATGTATAAATTTAGATCTATGAAGATTCAAAAGGAAGAAGAAGAAAAGGCAGAATGGACAACAGAAAATGATCCAAGAAAAACGAGATTTGGATCATTTATAAGAAAAACTAGTATAGACGAGCTTCCACAATTCTTTAATGTATTAAAGGGAGATATGAGCTTAATAGGACCAAGACCAGAAAGACCATTCTTTGTTGAAAAGTTTAAAGAAGAGATACCAAAGTACATGGTCAAGCATCAAATACGTCCAGGAATAACAGGTTGGGCTCAAGTATCTGGCTGGAGAGGGGATACCTCAATAGAAAAAAGAATTGAATACGATATATACTATATAGAAAACTGGAGTTTAGCTTTTGATATAAAAATTCTTTTCTTAACAGTCTTTAAGGGATTTGTTAATAAAAATGCTTATTAATTCTAAGTTGAAGGTAACAATATAATAAGATAGTAAAAAAAAGCTGCTTTATATAAAGCCACAGGCCTATATAAAGCGGCTATATTATTGTGTAAAGAGTTGATATGAATCTGTGGGTATCTATAAATTTATCCACATAAAGTTTAGTGAGAAAATTAAAAATGTGGATAAGTTAAGACGTTATTAAGAAGATATATAGGCTCAAAGATTGAAACTACATGTTGCTTTTATCTTTTATGTGATATTAAATTCAGATGCCTTAATCTGTGGCAAGTTAAAAAAAATCACGTATTATAATATAGAAGGCAAAGAAAAAAGTAGAAAAGCGCCAGAGCTATAAGAAAAGTAGCTGACGAGGACAGGGAGTATCGAGAATTCGGCGGATGCCCTGCGGTATGACATTGCCGAGAACCATTGACAAAGGTAAGAAGTGATTCTTATTACAAAAACAATGTGGTGTCTTGCCTTCTTATTATAAAAATAAGAGAGGGAGATTTAGAATATGTGCGGAATAGTAGGTTATTTAGGAAAAAGAAAAGCAGCTCCATTATTAATAGGAGGCTTATCAAAGCTAGAGTACAGAGGCTATGATTCAGCTGGAGTTGCAATCCTAACAAACACAGGAATTGAAGTTAGAAAAGTAAAAGGAAGACTTTTCAATTTAGAGAATGATTTAAACGAGAATCCATTAGAAGGGTCTGTAGGAATAGGTCATACTAGATGGGCAACTCATGGAGTTCCATCAGTAGGAAATTCTCATCCTCATTTAAATAAAAAAGGAACTATTGCTGTAGTGCACAATGGAATCATTGAAAATTATTTAGAATTAAGAGAATGGTTAGGAAAAGAAGGTTATACCTTTGTATCAGAAACAGATACAGAAGTTATACCACATCTAGTTGACTATTATTATAATGGAGATTTATTAGAAGCAGTTTTAAAAACAGTTGATAGATTAAAGGGAAGCTATGCATTAGGTGTTGTTTCAAAAGATCATCCTACAAAATTAATCGGAGTAAGAAAAGATAGTCCATTAATCGTTGGATTAAACGAAGAAAAGGATGAATATTTTATTGCTTCAGATATACCAGCTGTTCTTAAAGAAACAAGAAAAGTTTATTTATTAGATGATAAAGAAGTAGTAGTATTAGATACTGACGGAGCTAAAGTTTTTGACCTTAATGGTGAAGCTGTAAACAAAGAAGTGTTCAATGTAACTTGGGATGCAGATGCTGCTGAAAAAGGTGGCTATGATCACTTTATGCTTAAAGAAATCATGGAACAACCAAAGGTTATCAGCGACACGATGAAGTCAAGAATAGCTTTAGATCATGAGATAAAGTTAGATACAATTAATATCACTAAAGAAGATATAACAAACTACAACAGATTATATATAGTTGCTTGTGGTACAGCTTATCATGCAGGTCTTGTTGGTAAAACTTTAATAGAAAGACTTGCTAAAATTCCAGTAGAAGTAGATATCGCATCAGAGTTCAGATATAGAGAACCATTAATAGACGATAAAACTCTTATGATAGTTGTAAGTCAATCAGGGGAAACTGCTGATACTTTAGCTGCTTTAAAGCTTGCTAAATCAAAATGTGCAAGGGTTATCGGGGTAACAAATGTAGTAGGAAGTACTGTTTCTAGAGAAACTACAGATGTATTGTACACTTGGGCAGGTCCAGAAATTGCTGTTGCTTCAACAAAAGCATATGTTTCTCAGCTTATAGCAATGTATATCATAGCATTATTCTTTGCAGAAAAGAAAGAAACACTAGATGCTGCTGAAATAAACGCAATAAAGGAACAATTACTAGCTCTTCCAGAAAAGGTTGAAGAAGTTTTAAAATGCACAAAATCAGTTGAAAAATTAGCAGAAGAAGTTGCAAAGCATGAATATATGTTTTTCCTTGGAAGAGGACTTGATTATGCTGTTGCATTAGAAGGATCTTTAAAAGTTAAGGAAATATCATATATCCATTCTGAAGCTTATGGAGCTGGTGAATTAAAACACGGTCCAATAGCTTTAATAGAGGATGGAACTTATGTAGTTGCGCTTGCTACTCAAACTAATCTTGTAGATAAGATGATAAGTAACATCAAAGAAGTTAAAACAAGAGGAGCTAATGTTATTGGTGTTACCTTAAAAGGAGAAGAATTACTAGAGAAAGCTGTTGATGAGGTTTTATATATTCCTAAAGTAGATAATCTTGTTGCACCTGTTCTTGAAGTTGTTCCTATGCAATTACTTGCTTACTATACTTCTATCAAAAAGGGATGCGACGTAGACAAGCCAAGAAATCTTGCAAAATCTGTAACTGTTGAATAATTTTAATAATTGGCGGTTGGAGTGCGGCTTTGAAACAAAGTTTGATAAGTTGGAATAGAGTTTGGAAATTTCAAATAAAGTCACACCGTTTGAAAAAAAGTTCAACTATTTAAAAAGATGAAATTAAAATTGTAGAAGTAATATTAAAGGCTATACATTCTTATATAGGAGTGTATAGCCTTATATTTTATACTAAATGTTTCTTTTCAAGTAGATTTAATATTCATTGATTCATATGGATGAGTATAGAAGATATTTTTCTTAATTAATCTTAAGAATTTCATAGATAAAATTTTAATAACCTCAATTTAAAATAAGAAAATAGAAAATCACTTCAAGAAGTGATACCGTGAAAAAGTTTTAGGTTATAGAAAACTTTCAAATATTTTTTCACGAAAGATAAAAAGCGGAGGTTATCATGAAAAAAATAAATAAGGTAATTATGATGTCAAGCTTTTGGGGAGTAGTTGTGTATGTATTGTATAGATTTGGATTAATCACAACAGATTTGAATAAGATAAATGTTATTATTGGAAATGACCCAATTAAAATGAGATGTCTATTTGTATTTTTATCAACAGTGAAGGTAGCATTTTTAATTCCTCAAACTATTTTCATTATTGGTGGAAGTATTATATTTGGACCATATGAAGGGTTTTTATTATCAGTATTATCTCTAGCAATTTCACAGAGTATTATGTATGTTGTTGGAAAGTTCTTTCAAAAACAATTGTTAGGAGAAACATTCTTAGAAAAAAATAAAGAAATCATATCAATTCTTAAGAAATATGGTTATAAGGTTTTAGCCTTGGGAGTAGTTTGTCCGGTAACCCCTTCAGATTTATTCACTGTTTCAGCTGCTTGTATAAAATTAGACTATAAAAAATGTATTGCAACTATAGTAATGGCTGATGCTCCTATGATATTTTTGTATGGATTTCTGGGAATTGGGTTTAAGGAATCAGTTGGTTTTAAAATTTTAGTGGTTATCCTAATTGTTTTTATATCATATTACACTTTTTATATATGGAATAAGGTTAAAAAGTCTTAAGAATTCTTAAGACTTTTTTCTGTAAAAGCTTAATATTTGAATTTTATACTAACCTCATATTAATCAAGGGGGAAGATAAAATGGATATTAGCAAATTTATAAAACAATATATAAAGAATCCGAGAATAGTAGGAGCTGTAACACCAAGCTCAGAAAAGTTATGTTGTAGAATGGTTGAAGATATGTTGAATTACCTAAAAGTAAAAGATATTAAGTAGCATCGTCATTATTTTAAGATCGTTAAAAGAGGAGAGAATATAGTAATTTTAATAAAATGAAAGCCAGCGGAGTTATTCGCTGGCAAGAATAAAGGCTTATAGCCTTAACATAAGCCACTCGTTGGACGGGTGGTATTTGTTATAAGTAACACTTAGAAAGTTGGTGGTAAAATTGGGAAGAATGTGTTGCAAAAATATGGGCATTTTATTATGCTGATATTTTTAGTTGGTGCTTTTACAAATTTCATACATATACCTCCTTTAAGTAAATAAGATTACATAAGAAACATATTTTACCTATGGATTTACAATTTCATTCTATATTACCTTACTAATAAATGTCAATATATTTTAAAAATACATATTAAGTAATTTTTAACCATATCATTTTAAGCAATATGGAAATGATGCATGGATATCTCCAGTTTGAGCATGGGTAATGCCTCGGCAACCACCATGACAGTTTATAACATGTTCACAAGAGGTACATCGACCTTTCAGACAAGTATCTGAAAAATTGCTTGTTGGTCTCATACGTTCATCTTTGTAAATATCCACAATACTTCGATTATGAATATTTCCTACAAGAAATTCTGAATTTATCATAGATGTACATGGGTAAATATTACCTAAGGTATCAAGATATAATTGTCCTTTACCTGCAAAGCAACTATGAAAATAGTGGTATGGTGGCATGCTCCCAAAAGCTGGATCAAATAAGATGCGAAGATTTTCATTTTCAATTGAACTTTCTGCGAATTCTCGAAGATAAGTAAGATCATCTTTTGAAAACAAGAATTTTTGGGAGATTTCTGGTTTCTTTCCACGACCTACAGGTACAAACCCACAGAATCGGACTGTATTAATTCCCACCTGCTTAGCAAGCTTCAAGTATGAAGATGCATCGTCCAAGGTTTCCGAACAAAGCAACATAGCCAAGTTTGTATTCATACCTAATTTTTGGCTGTTAAGAGCACCATTTAGAACGATCTCAAAGTCAGACTCCAAACATTTTCGTATCTTTGCGTTACGGGCTGGAGTAGATCCGTCCAAGCTAACTTGAACTATTTCAAGACCAGCGTCTTTTAGGCTTTTTGCACGGCTTTCGCTAAGTAGTAGCCCATTAGTGGTGAGACCTGAGCGTATACCAAAAGATTTTGCGTAGGCAATCAAATCTTCTAAATCATTTCGTAGTAACGGTTCTCCTCCAGTCCAACCTATGATTTCGACTCCAAGACGTGCAATATCTTCAATAATTTTGTAGCACTGAGCAGTGGATAACTCAGGAACGAATTGATCTGAATTAGCAGCAGCAGTATAACAATGTGGGCAAGCAAGATTACAGCGTCGAGTAATTTCCCATCCCACCATTTTTAGGTTTATTTCATCATTAGATTCCTCCAAATCACTTTTTTCAATTGGGTCTTGGGAATCTTCGTTTATACTTTGAAAACTAATATTTTCATCTTGCTCAATAAGATGGGCTTTTTTGTTTACCATAGCTATATCCTCCTAATTCTCAATATTGTCTTGTAAATATGTTAGTTCCAATACTTCTTTTAGGTTATATTTCCAATTTTCACATTCTGGCTTAGAACCATTCATTAAACCATTATAAGGACATCCTCCCATACAGATGGGCAGTACATTACATTTTAAACATTCTTCATGGTCAAAGGGAGACCAGAACATATAATCAACATTCTGCATGTACATTTTTTCATTGGGGTCATTATGCCTTTCTAGTACATGCCCTACAGCTCTATCAGTTTCACCTACATCACACCAGCATTTATACATATACCCTTCTGGATCTAATACAAAGGTCCCAATATTATCAGCACCACAATAATTTGTCTTCATGGTAGGATAGAAGCCTAGGAAATTACCATTAGCATCTATGTTAAAACCATTTTGAAAAAGTTTTTGTTGATATTTTAGATTCTCCTTTGAATATTCTTCAGAATTCATGCAAGATTCACTCATAGAAACGCAAGTTCCTGTTTGATCAGTTACTTTGCCAAAGCTTATAGAAACATCTCTCAAATTATTTTCAATCAACATATCTAAAAATTCATCTATGCTATCCATATTTGTTTTATCTATATTCATTCGTATTATTATGTTAATATTGTTTTTCTTCAACTTTTTTATGTTAGACAATATTACCTCGAAGGTACCTTCATTACTATTTTTCAAGATTCTTCTTGTATTATGAATATTTGCAGGTCCATCTAATGTTACTTGGATAGAATTTATTTTTAAGTCATTTAATTTAGAAATAACAACATCATCCAAAAGATAACCATTTGTAACCATTGCAGCACCATAATTGGTATTATGTTTCTTACAAATTTCAATGATTTTTTCAGACATATCAAAAACCACATTTTTTGCAATAAGAGGTTCTCCACCATACCACAAAATGTTAATATCTTTTCTTTTTATTGCTTCTTCAGTTATCCAAGCTATGAGGGCATCTGTAACGTTTTTATCCATTATTCCGCTCTTAGGATTTTCATAACAATATGGACAAGCAAAATTACAACTTAATGTAGGGGCTATAGTAAGTTGCAAGCTATTGTTATTGAATTTCCCTGAAAAATGTTCATATTTTAGAGCTTTAAGCTCATCAAAATCATCGTTTAATATGTACCTACCTAAAAGCATATTATCAATTAGAGTTTTTTCCTCATCTTCTAATTCATCATAGTTAATATGATTTATATTTTCAATTATGTTTATAAAATCATCGTCTACTTCTGCGAGAGCGCAACTCATGCTATTAAATGCCATAGTTTTTCCATCTTCCAGATTCCAAATCAAATTATATTGTGATACTTTCATCGGTTTTATTTACTCCTTTTATAAAAATTGTGTTTTATAAAGTTTTTAATAATATAGAAGTTCCATTATTAAAGCCTCTTTAAAGTGAGACATATGTAATCATTCTAAATTCTAATAATCTTCTTTTAGTAAGTTTTTTAGTCAATATTCTGACAATAAATACAATTTTAACTCTATGTACCAATTATATCATAACGTTATTTAATTCAAATAGATAAATTGTAATAAAATGCAATCTAAATTAAAAACCATATCGGCAAATCTACCGTCTAATAAATATAAGTAAAAAATAATCTGTGATATCATGGTATAAAGAAGAGGGGGATTATTTCAAAACGGTGAGATTATTACATAATTAAAAAAGTTGGGGTGAGAATTTTGAATATAGAAGAAAAGGTTAAGCTAGCACAAAAGGGGGATGAAGAGGCTTTTTCAACATTAATTTATGAAAAGAAAGAAACACTGTATGTTACTGCATATAGCTATGTTAAAAGCAAAGAAGATGCTTTAGATATAGTGCAAGAGACAGTATATAAAGCTTATAAAAATATTAAAAAATTAAAGGAGCCAAGATTTTTTAATACATGGTTAACTAGGATATTAATAAACACATCTATAGATCATGTAAAAAAGAATAGTAAGGTTACTTATTTATCCGATGATACAGGAAGAAGTTTAAAATTAGAGGAAAATAGAGAAGAAATTATAGACATCCAAAGAGCTATACAAAACCTTAGTGAAAATTTAAAGACTATTATAATACTTAAATATTATCAAAACTTTACCTGTGAGGAAATTTCACAGACTCTCCAAATGCCAATTGGTACAGTAAAAACAAATTTACATAAGGCTTTAAAGACACTTAGAGTAGAGTTTAAGGAGGAGTTGCTATGATAGATGAAAAAAATTTGAAAAATTCTTTTGAAGATGTTGAGATACCAAAGGAGTTAGATTTTGCTATAGAGAAAGGCATAAGAAAGGCTAAAAGAAGCAAGAAAACAAATAGAGTTTCTCTTTTAGCTGCTTCTCTAGCTGTGGTAGTAGGTACTTCATTTATTATAAAAAATCAAGTTAGTCTAAGTCATAAGGATTTTGTTTCTAATGATATAACCATAACATCTGTTAGTGATTTTGAGGAATTACCGAAGATTAATGATTTTGATAATCTTGAAGCAATCTTAAAACAATATTCAAGCAGCAGTAGATATGGTGGGGTTGTAAGTAAGAGTACAGAAATTGCTACTGGAGGTACAGCAGATATGCTTACTGGTAACATGCAGGATACAGGTAAATCTGAAAATGTCACTACAAATAATCAAGTTCAAGGAGTCGAAGAAGGCGATATAGTTCAAACTGATGGAGAATATATTTACTATGGAAAGAATAGCTATGAAAATAATAGTAGTATAGCCAAGGTTATTATCACAAAAACTAATTCAGCTGGAAAACTAGAAAAAACTAAAGAAATAGTATTTAGTGATAGTGGTCACAGTAGCATAATGAATCTATTTATTAAGGGCGATAAACTTATAGTTGAAGGATATCAAATTGAAGCAGGGGACAGTAGTATTGTTAAAATCTATAATATTAGAGATAAAAATAACATTACTTTAGAACAGGCTTATAATATCGATGGAAATTTTGTAAGGGAAAGAATGATTGGAGATAAGCTTTATTTTATAACTTCAAAATACCCATACCCAGTTTATGGTCTTCCATCAACAGAGCAAGAAAAAGCTAAGGAAAATATATTGCCTAAAATAACTTGTGAAGATACCACAGGAAAAAAAGTTACAACAGAAATTTCTTTGGAAGATATATGTTATCTTCCAGGAATGAATCCAAGTGCTTTTGTTACAATATCAACTATAGACATGGCTAAAGGAACAATAAACAACTATACTATGTTGGGAGACACCAGTAATATCTACTCATCTATGGAGAATTTATATTTGATTGGACAAAGCTATGAAAATATTGATGGAAAAGAGATGGCTACAACTAAAGACATAATGATTCCGACAAACCCTGAAACTACTATTTATAAATTTAAATATACAGAGGATGGAGTAGCTTTTGTAGCAAAAAATTCTGTATCAGGATATGTATTAAATCAATTCTCTATGGATGAATATGATAATACATTTAGAATAGCAACTACTAATTTTCAAAACGATATAAAAGATCAAGATAATAACATCTATATATTAGACGATAAATTACAGCTTAAGGGTAAATTAGAGCACTTGGCTAAAGGTGAGAAAATATATTCCGTTAGATTCCAAGAGGATAAAGGCTATATGGTTACCTTTAAAAACACAGATCCTTTGTTTGTAATTGATTTAAGCGATGCTACTTTACCAAAGATTCTTGGTGAATTAAAGATACCAGGTTTTAGTAGTTATCTCCATCCTTATGATGAAAACCACTTAATTGGACTTGGAAATGATACAAAGGAAATTGAGGGCAATGATGAATTTGTAAAGAGAAGTGGAATTAAACTTTCTCTCTATGATGTTAGTGATAAGCAAAATCCTAAAGAAATGTATAAGGAGATAATAGGATCAGAGTATATTTACTCAGAGGCTTTAAATAATCATAAAGCATTTTTCTTTAATAAGGAGAATAATTTAGTAGGTTTTCCTGTTACTGATTATAGTTATAACAATAATAATAAAGGATTTTATATATTTAAGGTAGATATAAATAGCGGTATACAAAACTTAAGCTATATTAAGTTGGACTCCAGTTCAGAGTACTGGTATGAGGGTGATAGAATTTTCGCTCTTAAAGATAAGTTATATGCAGTAACTAATAATAACATACAGAGTTATGATATTAAGACGATAAATAAATTAGATGAATTAAGATATTGATATATAAGTCTAAAAACAAAAACTATATAAGATACAGTTAAAATTGTATTTAACTGATTAAAGCTTCTTGGCTCTTGTGGGTTTACTCACAAGAGCTTTTCAAATATATAGGTTCAAATGAAGAGTATCCATAGACTACATAGATCGATCTTTTAATATTTTTTTAGAAACTCGATGTAGTTTTGATAACAGAGAGTATACATATACATACTATATTGCATAAATATTAAATATATTTAAATGTCTAGAGTATCTTAGCATAAATAATAATTACTCAAATATAAAAACACCATATACTTTTATATACATCATATCCATAATAAGTAATTGGAAAGGTTTCATTCAAATTGTAAAAAAAATATATAAAATAAATTTTCATTTGTAAACCTATACCATGGTTTACAATGAATGTATGAAGGAGTAGAATGTATAGCATACCTTTATGATGCATATAAAGAGTAAAAATACAGATAGCTATTTGTATAAATAATCAAAATGTGGAATTGTTAGTTAAGGGGTTAAAGGTTAAATAAATTAAGCATGCCAATTTATTTATACAAAATTTTATCCTAACTTAATTAGAAAACCACTATATACCAACATACTATATTACTATTTTAAAATTTAAATTACACAAGATTTAAGGAGGACATTATGTTTAATAATGTAAAAAAGAAGATACTTTCTATTGTTGCAGCCGGTGCTATGTTGATGGCATTAGTCCCAAATATAAATGTTGCAGCAGAAACAACTTATTCTAATTTAACTGGAAATGCTAATGTTAAAAAACCTTCTGTTGGAGGTAAATTACAACTACTAAACAAAAATGGTATAAAAACTCTATGTGATAAAGATGGAAATCCAATTCAATTGAGAGGTATGAGTACCCATGGTCTACAATGGTTTCCTGGGGTAGTTAATAATAATGCTTTTGCAGCCCTTTCTAATGATTGGAATTCTAATGTAATTCGTCTTGCTATGTATGTTGCTGAAGGGGGATATGCAACAAACCCATCAGTTAAACAAACTGTCATCAACGGAATAAACTATGCAATTGCAAATGATATGTACGTTATTGTAGATTGGCATATGATGAATCCGGGAGATCCAAATGCTAGCGTATATTCAGGCGCGCAAAGCTTCTTTAATGATATTTCTACACTATATCCAAATAATAAAAATATAATTTATGAGTTGTGTAATGAACCTAATGGTGAAAATGGTGGAGTAACGAATGATGCAACTGGTTGGGCTCAGGTAAAATCATATGCAACTCCTATAGTACAATTACTTAGAAACAAGGGAAATGAGAATCTTATCATCGTAGGAAATCCATTCTGGAGTCAAAGACCTGATTTAGCTGCAGATAATCCTATTAATGACTCAAATACAATGTATTCTGTACATTTTTATAGTGGTACTAATCCAATATCAACTGTAGACACTAATAGAGATAATGCTATGAGCAATGTAAGATATGCTCTTAACCATGGAGCTGCTGTTTTTGCAACAGAATGGGGAACTAGTTTAGCTACTGGTACTACTGGACCTTACCTAGCTAAAGCAGATGCGTGGCTAGATTTCTTAAATGGAAACAACATAAGCTGGTGTAACTTTTCAATAAGTAACAAGGATGAAAAAGCAGCTGCACTTAATAGTTTAACAAGTCTTGATCCAGGTTCTGATAAGTTATGGGCAGATAATGAATTAACCACTTCAGGTCAATATGTACGTGCTCGTATTAAGGGAGCTTATTATGCTACACCAGTTGATCCTGTAACAAACCAACCAACAGCACCGAAAGACTTTTCTTCAGGCTTTTGGGACTTTAATGACGGTACTACACAAGGTTTTGGTGTAAATCCAGATAGTCCAATAACTGCTATTAATGTTGAAAATGCTAACAATGCTTTAAAAATCAGCAATCTTAATAGTAAGGGTAGTAATGATTTATCTGAAGGAAACTTTTGGGCCAATGTCCGCATTTCAGCTGATATCTGGGGACAAAGTATAAATATATATGGAGACACAAAACTAACAATGGATGTTATAGCTCCAACACCTGTAAATGTATCAATCGCAGCTATCCCACAAAGTAGTACTCACGGTTGGGGAAATCCTACAAGAGCTATACGTGTTTGGACAAACAACTTTGTAGCACAAACTGATGGAACCTATAAAGCAACTTTGACCATTTCTACAAACGATAGTCCAAATTTCAATACTATAGCTACAGATGCTGCTGATAGTGTAGTAACAAATATGATTCTATTTGTTGGTTCAAATTCAGATAATATTTCTTTAGACAATATAAAGTTTACTAAATAAAATAATAAAATAATCTTGCAACTGGCGGAAATGGAATTAACCATAGGGAGCAGGATTTTAGAAAAGTATCGACCGTCTGGGTAAATTAATATTTATCCAGACTTTTTATTGTTTTACGAATACCACAGGTTTTACCTGTGGTTCTAAAAAGCTTCTAGCGATGAGTAGAAAAAAAGAATACCTCCAATGTAAAATGGTAGTAGGTTTGCCGACCACAACCAAAAGTACAAAGGAGGTATATCCGTAATGGATAATAGTAGTTTAGCACATAGTAAATGGAATTGTAAATATCACATAGTCTTCGCACCAAAGTATAGGAGACAAATCATATATGGAAAAATAAAAGCGGATATAGGGGTAATACTTAGAAAGTTATGTGAATATAAAGGAGTAGAAATTATTGAAGCAAATGCATGTAAGGATCATATACATATGCTTGTAAGTATACCTCCGAAGTTAAGTGTCTCTCAGTTTATGGGGTATTTGAAAGGTAAGAGTTCATTGATGATTTTTGACAGACATGCAAATTTGAAATATAAATATAGGAATAGGCAATTTTGGTGTAAAGGCTATTACGTTGATATAGTTGGAAGAAACAAAAAGATAATAGAAGAATACATAAAGAATCAAATACAGGAAGATTTAGCATATGAACAAATGAGCTTGAAAGAATTTATTGACCCGTTTACGGGTGAATCAGTAAACAAAGGCAAAAAATAAAGCACCTTTTAGGTGCAGCCAGTAAAGGTATGCGGTTGGCAAACCGCTCAATGTGCGAGTAGCACGGCCAGTAACATGCCCTTATAGGGCTAAAGCAAACCACCCGTTTGACGGGTGGTCCTGATTATTTAGAAAAGAGGTTGCTAAGGTTGCTGTGGATAATCTGCAACAAGATAGCTTTAAGCTTTTTAATATAATTATGGAGGTGTTAAATGATGAAAGAATTCATTTTAAAATATGGATGTAATCCACATCAAAAACCAGCTAAAATTTATTCAAGGGAAGGAGAAATGCCATTTAAGATACTAAATGGAACTCCAGGATATATTAACTTTTTAGATGCTTTTAATTCTTGGCAATTAGTTAAAGAATTAAAGCTAGCATTAGATTTGCCTGCAGCTACTTCTTTTAAGCATGTTAGTCCAGCTGGTGCTGCAGTAGGACTCCCCCTAAGTGATGCATTGAAAAAATCATATTTTGTTGAAGATATAGATTTATCTCCTGTAGCAGCTGCCTATGCTAGAGCTAGAGGTGCAGATAGAATGTCCTCCTTTGGAGATTGGGTTGCTATAAGCGATATTGTTGATTTGCCAACAGCTAAAATTTTGAGTAGGTCTGTTTCAGATGGAATAATTGCTCCAGGGTATACTGAAGAAGCCTTAAAGTTACTAAAGAATAAGAAAAAGGGTAATTATTGCATAATTGAAATTGACTTTGATTATGAACCACAAAGTCTTGAAAATAGAGAGGTTTATGGTATTACCTTTGAGCAGAAGAGAAATGATATAGTAGTTAATTATGATATGTTGAATAATATAGTAACAGAAAATAAAGAAATTCCAGAAGAAGCAAAAAGAGATTTAATTATAGCTATGATAACTCTTAAATATACCCAATCAAATTCTGTATGTTATGCTTTTGATGGTCAAGTAATTGGCTGTGGTGCTGGTCAACAATCTCGTGTTCATTGCACTAGACTTGCAGGCTCAAAGGCTGATATATGGTACTTAAGACAACATCCCAAAATGCTTAACTTACAGTTTAAAGAAGGTGTGACACGTCCTAATATAGATAATGCCATAGATCAATTTTTAAGAGATGATGTAACTGAAATGGAAAAGGCAAGCTGGAGTGAGATTTTTCAGGTAATGCCAACTCGGTTAACCAAGGAAGAAAAAGCTCAGTGGCTTTCAACCTTAAAGGGTGTTTCCTTAGGCTCCGATGCATTCTTTCCATTTCGTGATAATATTGATAGAGCTGCTGAAAGTGGGGTACAATTTATTGTTCAGCCTGGTGGTTCTATAAGAGATGATATTGTAATAAAAGCTTGTGATGAATATGATATGGTTATGGCTTATTCCAGTTTAAGGTTATTTCACCATTAACAGAGCAATATATTATCAATTAAGTTAACTATGGTTAGAAATATGTAGTATTAGTAATGTCGAAGGGCTTAAATATAAAGTAAAAAATACTTCCCAAATTTATTCTTAAAATTGGGAAGTATTTTCTAATTATATATTACCACAAAATTACTTGAATTTCAAGTCTTGTACTGACCTGGAGTTAGGAGTACTGTATGCTTAGGGGTGATTATAATGGATAAAAATATGGTTTTAGCATTCCAAGATATACAGAAAAAACAAGCCGCAATTGAGCTAGGAGCATGTAATGAAATAACAATAAAATATGGTTTGGCTCTATCTGATACAGATATTAATGAATTGGTTGAAAATCGTTTTAAGTCATTAAAAGATACAGGAAGAATTGAGTTTTCTGAAGGAATTTTGAAAAAGATAGTGGAAGTATTTTGTGATTCGCCTTATATAATGCAACAGAATTATAAAGACACATTAATGGAGATACAGGAGACCTTCTATTTCTTTAAAAATGAAGCCATGGATCAGATAGCGGATGATGAACTTATCGAGTTTATGAAAAGACATTTTGATGGAAAATGTCAAGGTTCTTTGGAGTATCTAAGTGGAACTACTTTAGAGGATCTTTGTAGAAATACAAGATATGGATATGAAGTTGATGATACAGATATTTACGGGCACGAATTTTAGGAAATATAGAGAAGATACTTTTTATGTTTAGTAAGGTTAATACAGGAGGTATTATGGAGGAAAATAACAAGAGTTTAATGGCGTTTTCAGATAATATCCAAATAGGTAATGATATAAGTGATGAAGATAGAATTCTTATTGAAGCTAAGCTATGGAAGCTTCTTGGCAAGCGCACTGAGAGATATACAATGGGTGATAGCACATCAATTCCAGTAGAAATAGCAGAAGAATTATTAAATTCAATTTTTTTTTCCTTAGAGTTAGAATTAAGAGAACTAACTAATGTAAGTGAAGTACTGATAGAAAAGGATATAAATGATTTGTTAGAAGCTTCTTGGAATAAAATAACCTCTTTGATAGATGAAGGGAAGAATTTATTAGAATTAGTTAAGAAAAGCTCAACTGATGTAGAAAATATATCATATAATGATACATTAAATGAAATAGGTAAATTTTTTTATAAATATAATTATAGATTTTTTGCTCATAAGATAGACTGTAGCATAGATTATCAACTTTCTAATCCTATATCAGAAAAGTTCCAGGGAATTGAATATATAAATGAATATTTAAAAGCACTACTTATTGAAAATGAGTTTTGTAGATGTTTTGATAAGGATAATATTAGTTATATTCTAAATCGTCAGAGTTCTGATTATAAAGAACTATTAATTAATATTTTTGATCCAATACTAACAAATTCTATAGGACTTAATATTTTAGGTGAGGATATATTAAAATTAGAGATTACTCCACTGCAGAGGGAAACTTTATTAGAAATTTTTAGAAAATTATCCAAACCTGAAACTCTAGCAGGATTAAAGAACTCAGTAAGGAGAATATGTGATATTTTAGGGATAGTTGATAATGAAAATATAGAATATATTCAAAAATCAGCTATGGATATTTACCCTAGAATTGAAGTAGGCGTATCTACAGCAAATATTGATAATGTATTTTTATCCTTTAAGTATGAAGATGATTTAAAAGAAAGTAGATTTATAGATAATGATACTATGGATGATGAAAGGTTACGGGATTTAATCGATGAGATAAACGATTGTAGGTTTATCTGCGATAAGATTGCAATGGTAAAAGAAGCGGTGCATAGTTTAAGTGACCTATTGGAAGTGTTAAGTATATGTTTTTGGGAAGATGAAGTGTTAGAATTATTTAAAGAACTTTCAGTGGAAGAGATTTATATTATCAAAAATCACTTAGATAGTAAAGTTGAAGCACACAATTCAGAGTCTGGATGGGAAATTAAATTCAAGCAGTATATAAATTCTTTTAAAGTTCCATAACTATAGAGCACAAAAAGAAAAATTTTTATATGAAAAACTTAGTAATTTTTAATGATGTTTGTTATAGAAATATTTATTATAATATTTCTATAACAAAATTTTTAATATAATTAGGATGCCTCTAGTGAATATTAATTGAGTAATTTAACTATAAATTGCTAGAGATGTATTCTAAATTATAGCATTTTATGAATACGTATACTATTAAACGAGGAGTGTATATAATGAAATACAATAATCCAGTAGTTAAAGGCTTTTACCCTGACCCAAGTGTATGCAAAGTAGGGGATACATATTATCTTGTATGCAGTTCATTTCAATATTTCCCAGGGGTTCCGCTTTTCGAGAGCAAAGACCTTGTTAATTGGAAGCAAATCGGACATTGTCTTACAAGAAAAAGTCAGATACAACTTGAAAACGTAAACAGCTCTGGTGGAGTTTTTGCACCTACAATAAGATATAATAATGGTCGTTTCTACATGACAACTACCAATGATACAACTCATCAGAATTTCTATATATGGACAGATGATATCTATGGTGAATGGTCTGAACCTATATTCGTAGATCAGGGTGGAATTGATCCATCCATGTACTTCGAAGAGGGTAAAACATATTTTATGAGTAATGGCGAAGATGATAATGGAATCAGTGGTATTGTTCAATGTGAAATCGATGTTGAAACAGGCAAAAAGCTTACACCAAGTCAAACAATATGGCAAGGTTCTGGCGGACGTTATCTAGAAAGTCCTCATCTATATAAAATTAATGGTGGGTACTACCTTATGGCAGCAGAGGGTGGAACTGAGTATGGTCATATGGTAACATATGCACGTGGAAATTCTCCTTTTGGTCCTTTTGAAGGATATGCTCATAACCCTGTTTTGACAAATCGTAATTTAGGTGGTTATGAAATACAAGGAGTTGGTCATGGTGACCTTATCCAAGATAATCTAGGAAATTGGTGGATACTTCATTTAGGCTTTAGACAAATTGGTAGATGGGCTACGTATCATCATCTTGGACGTGAAGTCTTCCTTACTCCAGTTACCTTTAATGAGGATGGATGGTTTACAGCAGGACATAATGGTACAACAATAGGTTCTTTTGATATAGAAAATATAGATGCTAATGTTGTTCAAGAAGAGAAAAAATGCGATACCTTTGAAAATACTGAATGGAATTTGGATTGGTGTTACTTACGTATTCCTCAAACAGAGAACTATGAAATTAGTGAAAATAAGGTGATTATTAAAGGAACAGAGGTTACTCTTGACGAAGCAGATTCTCCAACATTTATAGGAATTCGTCAAAGAGATTTCAATGCTAAGATTTCCTGTGATGTAGCTATTTCAGAAGGTGAAGGTGGTATCACTATCTATATGGATGAAAACCATCACTATGATTTAGCAATACGCAAAAGTGAAGCTGGTTATGAGGTTATTGAGAGACTTAATATTGGTGATATAAAATCAGTAGAAAAAACTATAGCTTTGGACAATGTAAATAATGCAGCCCTTGTTATTAATGCAAACAATTATTTCTACAGCTTTTGCATTAAAACCGAAACTGAGGAAATTCAACTTGGAACAGCACAAACTAGATATCTTTCTTCAGAAGTTGCAGGCGGATTTACTGGGGTACTAATAGGTTTATATGCTCAAAATGAAAGTGGTACTAATTCTGCTGAGTTTACAAACTTTAGGTGTGAATATCTTTAAGATAGTAAGGAATAGTTTTTTTAAAAAACTAGTAGATAGTCTATAAGAATAAGATAATGAGATATTAAATAGTTGTTAGTATTAAATGAACTGCAAATAAAAAAATCTACACATCCTCATTTACATGGGAGTGTGTAGTTTTTTTATATAGTGTATCTCAAAGAATTTACTATTTGCCAGAGTATATTGCTTCAATCTTATCCCAATCAACTACGTTCCACCAGTTATCTATATAGTCGCTACGTTTTTCGTGGTATTTTAAATAATAAGAATGTTCCCAAAGATCTAGACCTAAAATTGGTTTAATCCCGTCGAAGATAGGGCTGTCTTGGTTTCCTGTTGTAATAATTTTAAGTTGATTATCGTTGTCTTTAATAAGCCATGCCCAGCCACTGCCGAAAACATCTAGTGAAGCTTTTTTAAAGTCATCCTTAAATTTATCAAAGGAATCAAAAGATTTTTCTATATCCTTTTTTAACTTCCCATTTGGTTCAGATTTTTTACTTTTACTCATAATTGAAAAGAAAAATCCATGATTATAATAACCACCTCCATTGTTTCTTACAGTTCTTCTTATATCGTCTGGAAGTTTATCTAAAGACATAAGTAACTCTTCTATGGTTAATTTTTTTAATTCTGGATATTTATCAATTGCTTGATTTAATTTTTCTGTGTAAGTGACATAATGTTTATCATGATGTAGCTCCATAGTTTCTTTATCTATATATGGTTCTAAGGCATCATATGCATATGGAAGAGGCTCAACCTTGAATTTCTGTTCTTCTTTAGAAAGAGCTTTTATTGGTAAACTTGAGTTAAGAAAATTTAGGGCTATTGCAGCGAAAATGATATAAGTTATTCCTTGAATAATTTTAATTTTTCTTCTCATGATTTCCATCCTTTCTTCCTTAGATTATATATTAGTTATGCCACATTTCTTTCTACATAAACATGAAAAATTGTGGTAGTTTAATTGATTTAATTTCAATAAAATAGACTATAATACTATATACATAGAGCCTATATATGGGAAGTGATTTTTAGAACACATTTCAAAAATAAACACAATACTATATAATAAAGTTACCGGTTATTTAAAACAAATATGGAGTAGAATTATCAAAAAATATTTAAGGTGAGTGAAAAATGAAAACGATTAAAGTGATTAGTATTATATTTATAATAATTCTTTTTAGTATAATATCAGGTATATATTTCTTAAAACCTAAACCTATTGCAAAGCCTACAGCTGCAGTAACAATAGATGCAGATCTTTCTTTTGCTGTATTTGGAGATGTTCATGAAAACATTGAGCATTTTCAAGAAGCTATCAAGGATTTATACACAATTAATCCTCACATGGATGCTTTAGTATTAAATGGCGATACTGTAGATCAAGGGCTTCAAGAACAATATGATTCAGTGAAGAAAATATTAAGGGAAAATGAAGAGTTGCTTCCTAAAATAATTATTAAGAATATAGGTAACCATGAGTTTTTTGATTATAACTTAGAGGTAAATTCACCGCAGCAAGTTCAGGATTTTATAAATAGATACCTTGAGTTTTCAGGGGAAGAAAAAGTATACCATGATACTTGGGTAAATGATTATCACTTTATCTCATTAGGTTCGGAGGATGGTAATTCTGAAACCATAAATTCTAGTACAGCGCTTATATCTAAGGAGCAGCGAAATTGGTTAAAAGAAAAACTGGCTGAAAATTATCAGAAGGGAAAGCCTATATTTGTATTTTTACATCAACATTTAGATAGTAAAAATACAGGGTGGATTGGAGTTCAAGAAAGTGAACAAGTTAGACAAATATTATCCCAATATCCAGAGGTAATACTTTTTACGTCTCATACTCATAGAGATTTAGATGAGAGTAGTGTGGTTTTAAATCAACCTTTTACAATGGTGCATACTGGAGCTATTCATTATACTCTTATACCTGATCCAAATAGTGAAAATGGGAGAAGAGACGAGCCGTATATTAAAGCTGTTTATATTGAGGTCAAGGACAATAATGTTGTTGTTAAAGGTAGAAATATTAAAGATAAGCAATGGATATTCACAAAAGAGTTGTAATAGGTTAAGAATTTTCTGATTGAAATGTTGACTTATCTGAAATATAAAAAGCTACTTGTACAAATAATATCGACTATAACATCCATTTAAGATATAGATGGATGTTTTTTTAGTATAAAAATGCTTATTTTAATTAAAATTTTTTATGAAAAAAACATTTGACCTAGAGTTTACTCAAAGGTTTATACTGACAATATAAAAACATTAAGGAGGGTTAATATCCATGGAATATACTAAGCTTGGAAATACAGGATTAGATGTGTCTCGTCTTTGTCTTGGTTGTATGAGTTTTGGTGATCCAAATCGTTGGATTCATAAATGGGTAATTGATGAAGAAAATAGTCGTACTATTATTAAAAAAGCACTAGACCTTGGCATTAATTTTTTTGACACTGCGAATGTATATTCAGACGGTACAAGTGAAGAAATTGTTGGAAGAGCTCTAAAGGATTTTGGGAATCGTGATGAAATTGTGTTAGCAACGAAGGTTTACTTTCCAATGCATGAAGGCCCAAACAGTGGTGGACTTTCTAGAAAGGCAATCCTCAGTGAAATTGATAAAAGTCTTAAAAGACTTGGAACAGATTATGTAGATTTATACCAAATTCACCGTTGGGATTATAATACTTCTATTGAAGAAACCATGGAAGCATTACATGATGTTGTGAAAGCTGGTAAAGCAAGATATATTGGGGCTTCTGCTATGTATGCATGGCAGTTTCAGAAGGCTCTTCATGTAGCTGAAAAAAATGGTTGGACTCGCTTTGTTTCAATGCAAAATCATTTAAACCTTATATATCGTGAAGAAGAAAGAGAGATGTTACCACTTTGTAAGGAAGAAAAAATCGGTGTAATTCCATATAGTCCTCTTGCATCAGGAAGATTAACACGTGATTGGTCAGAGACAACTAATCGTTCAGAAACTGACCAAGTTGCCAGAAGTAAATATGATTCAACTGCAGATAAAGATAGATTGATTGTAGATAGAGTTGGGGAAGTTGGAGAAAAACGTGGCGTTTCTCGTGCTCAAATTGCACTTGCATGGCTTTTGCAAAAAGAACCTGTAACAGCGCCTATTATTGGTGCTACGAAAATTACACATCTGGATGATCCAGTAGATGCTCTTTCTATTAAGCTAACTGCTGAAGAAATTGCGTATTTGGAAGAACCATATGTTCTACACAAAATAGTTGGTTTTAAGTAATATAAATGTAAAGAACGGATTTCTTTTCTCCGTTCTTTTTATTGATACTAATCTTAAAGATGTTACGTTTCTAAATATTTAAGGGATTTATGTATAAGCATTGGTATTTTCATAATTTTTAAAAGGATACTTAATTAGCGATAAAAAAAGCTTTTTATAAATAGAACTAATCCACTTATTATCAGTAAAGCGATTACTAATTTTTTTATACTTTCTTCATTCATACGAGAATCTACTTTAATGCCTATCATCATTCCTATAACAACGGCAGGTGAAAGATATAATGCCATAAGAAGTGTTTCCTTATTCAATATACCTGTGTATAGATATAGAAAGAATCTAAATATATTGTCTACTAAAAAAACACAGCAAATATTGGCACGAAATTGACTTTTAGTATTTGTGGTTCTCATAATATATGCTACTAAGAGTGCGCCAATTCCATATAATCCAGCTAAAGTTCCAGAGAGTACACCAATGAACGTAAGAAATATGGGATTAGTTTTGTTAACTTCATTTTCATTGGTTTTTCTTGTTAACATTTCAAGTCCCATTCCAGCAATTAAAAGACCTAATATGGATTTTAATATCCAATCACTGCCGATCTTTAATAATAATGTTCCCGGTATGATTCCAATTATTAGCATAAGGGATAGGGGAAGAATTACTTTAATAGAAATATTTTTTCTTTCTCGCCATACTATAAAAATATTAGTTGGAATGCTGAAAAGAAGATCTATAGGGGTAGTCAATTTATTTGATGTTACAAAGGAATATAAAGGGCTCATCACAAGAGTATTTCCAAAGCCAGTTATGCCTTTAATAAAATATGCTAATAGAGTAGAAATAAAAAGAAAAGTAATATACATTTTAGCCTCCTAATATTGTGTAGTGTTATAGTTCTAACTATAATGTTAAATAAGAAAGAAATCTATGTCGAAATTACTAAGTTTTATAACAATATTGCTATTTGGAGGCATTATGGGAAATAAAGTTCTAAAAATTGGAGAAAACAAATTAGAAAATAGAGAATATGCTAGAAATAATGATTTCCCTTTTCGTGTTGATTACGAAGAAATAACTAATTATATTGGTTATTCTTTTGGGTGTCATTGGCATCCAGAAGTTGAATTTACTTATATTCTTAGTGGTTCAATGATTTATCAAGCCAATAATACACAGCACCTCGTGAAAGCAGGAGATGTTATATTTGTAAATCAAAACTGTCTTCATTCTGGAAAAGCTAGCAATGATTGCAGCTGTAGGTACTTTGCAATTACCTTTAATCCAACATTGATTTCAGGATATAAAAGCAGTATTTTTGAAAACAAATATATAGGAGAAATAATCAATAGTGACAGGATACCCTTTGTATATTTTGAAGGATCTAAAAAAGAAAATGAACAGATAGTCTCCTTATTGATGAGGTTAGAAGAACTGTATAGAGAAAAAGCTGAAGGATATGAATTATTAATAGAAAGCAAGTTATTTGAACTATGGTTTTATCTTTACCGAGATGTTTATTGTAAAGTTCCTGATGAACTTATAAAGCAGACTAAAAATATAATGCAAATTAAAGCTGCACTAGACTATATTCATGATAATTATAAAGAAAATTTAACATTAGATGATATCTCAGAAGCATGTAACCTTAGCAAAAGTTCTTGTTGTAGGTTATTTAAAAAGATTGTACATGGAACTCCTTTCAATTATCTTTTAAGTTATCGCATACAAAGGAGTATCCCTTATTTGTTAAGTGAAGGAATGAACATTACAGAGGCAGCTCTTTCTGTTGGTTTTTCTAGCAGCAGTTACTATTCTGAGATATTCAAAAAATATATGAAGTGTACTCCTACTGAATATAAAAATAATGTTGCAAGGTAAATGATACTAGGAAAAGATTATTTTACTATAAAGGCTATATACCTTTAAGTAAGTATATAGCCTCTAAAAAATTATCTAAAAAAGTATTCGATTACATTATGTAAAAAGTCATAGTAAGCGATTCCTATAAGCCCTAGGAGATAAGCCAATGACTTTTTTAAACATCCTAGAGAATAGAAGAGGATCGCTATAACCTACCATAGTGGAGATTTCACTGATAGTTAAGTAAGAATTGTTCATCAGTGCTGCGGCCTTTCTGATTCTATAATTTATAAGATAAGTCTTTGGTGTTACGCCTACAGCTTCCTTAAAAATTTTTGTCATATAGTTACGATTTAACTTTAAGTACTCAGCAATTTCGGTAATAGACAAGTCTCTTGTGTAGTTCTTGTCTATAAACAGTAAGGCTTGTTGAATGTAAAAATCCTTAGGATGTAAAGGATTTTCAGGTGGACAATTTGAGTATGAAGGCTCATCAATCATAGCAAGAAGATGATATAAGCAGCTAAGTATCAATAAATCATGATTACGATTTAACTTGCAGGCATCAAAAAGCTGTTGAAAAGCGTTCTGTAGTAGTGTTTCTTCTTTAGAAAAGAAAATCCTATGGTCTTCACATAAGCCAATTTGATTTAAATATTCTTCTGCCAACTTCCCATTAAACTCAATCCATGAATATGTCCAAGGACTTTCTCCATCAGCTGTATAATGTGCCATATCCTTGGGATAAATTAGAAAACCTTCATTAGGTCCTAAGGAATAAGTGGTACCATTAACGTAAAAAGTTCCTTTCCCACTATGTATAAAATGAATTAAAAAACGATCTTTTAAGTTAGGGACCCAGGTATAGTTGGGTGAACATGACTCCTTTCCACAATAAAAGAGATTCAAATCCAATTCATGTTCCTTGGAAGAAGTGTTTAAGATATATTGACAATGCATCATTTTTACGAACCTCTCATAGGTAATAAATTATACTTATATGTAGCATTATACCATATTTTCAAATGATGTTACTATATATATTATGATGTAATTTAAGTAAAATGTTAATAATGTAACAGATATATACTAAATTAGAGAAAGTAATAAAATGATTTTTTGGAAAAAACGTATATAGTTACATTAAAATAGAGGGGAGGATAAATTATAATGAGGAATGAAAAAAAGATTAGAAAAAAGGGGATATTTACTGTTGGTTCAACAATGGTTATAGCTTCAATGCTTCCTAATGCTGTTGTTTTAGCTGGTACTACAGGATCAATAAACGTAAATATTGATACCACGGCAGAAAGGGCAGCGATTAGTCCTTATATTTACGGAGGAAACTGGGAATTTAATAATGCTAATCTGAGTGCAAAGAGATTAGGTGGTAATAGATTTACCGGTTATAATTGGGAAAATAATTTCTCAAGTGCAGGGAGTGATTGGAAGCAATCAAGTGATACTTATTTATTATCAAATGGTAATATACCAGAAGCTAGATGGAGTGAACCAGGAGTAGTAGCAACGGATTTTCACGACAAAAACTTATCTGCTGGTGAGTCATATTCTATCGTAAGTTTGCAAGCTGCAGGCTATGTTGTAGCAGATGGAAATGGTACAGTAGCAGAATCAGAAGCTGCTCCATCAGCAAGATGGAAAGAAGTAAAGTTTAAAAAGAATGCACCATTTTCTCTTACACCTGATACAACAGATAACTATGTTTACATGGATGAATATGTGAATTTTCTTGTAAACAAATATGGAAATGCTTCTACGGCCACTGGTATTAAAGGATATTCTTTAGACAATGAGCCTGCACTTTGGCCTGGTACTCATCCAAGAATTCATCCACAGCAACCAACTTGTGCAGAGATTGTTGATAAAAATATTAATCTTGCAAAGGCAGTTAAAAGTGTAGATCCGTATGCAGAGACCTATGGACTTGTAGCTTATGGTTTTGCTGAATATAATAATTTCCAAAGTGCTAAAGATTGGGATTCTGTTAAAGGTAGTTATAACTGGTTCTTAGATTATTATCTTGATAGTATGAAGAAGGCTTCTGATGCAGAGGGAAAAAGGCTTATCGATGATTTAGATTTGCACTGGTATCCTGAAGCTTCCGGTGGCGGAAAAAGAATATGTTTTAATGATGATACTAATTGTACTAATATTGATTGTAATAAAGCACGATTACAGGCACCAAGAACATTATGGGATCCTACATATACAGAAGATAGTTGGATAGGACAATGGTGTAAGGATAAACTACCTTTAATTCCTAAAGTTCAAAACTCAATACAAAAATATAATCCAGGAACAAAGCTTTCATTTACTGAATATTCATATGGTGGAGATAACCATATAACTGGTGGTATTGCTGAAGCAGATGTTTTAGGCGTTTTCGGAAAGTATGGAGTTTATTTTGGATCAGTTTGGGGTGGCGGAACATATACAGCATCAGGCTTTAACATATATAGAAACTATGATGGAAAAGGATCAAAGTATGGTGATACAAAGGTAAAAGCTGAAACATCAGACGTTGAAAATAGTTCTGTATATGCTTCAGTTGATAAAAATGATGATTCTAAGTTACACATTATTATGATAAACAAGAATTATGATAATCCTGAAACAATAAATGTTAATTTATCTAGTACTAAAAATTATAAGTCAGGAAAGGTATGGACTTTTGATCAAACAAGCGCAAACATTACTGAAAAAGCTCCAATTGAAAGTATTAGTGGAAATGTATTTTCATATACATTACCTGCCTTATCAGTAGCGCATATAGTTCTTGATACTAATTCAAGTACAATAATGTATGGTGATTATAATAAGGATGCAAAAGTAAATGCTTTAGATTATGGTCTTTTTAAGAAATATTTATTAAATTCAGATGGTAAATATGAGGTAGTTCTAGATCTTAATCTTGATGGTAAAGTAAATGCTATTGATTTTGCTATTATGAAACAATATTTGCTTGGGATAATCGATAAATTACCGAGTACACCAAGTAAATAGAATAGATCTGATAATAACTGTATTCAAAAGTTTATCAATAGTATACTATTGAGGGTATGGATAGTATAATAGATAGAGACAAGTTTTATATGTGATAGATTTAAATAGCTATACCTTCTTTTTAAGATGTATAGCTATTTTTGTGCTACAGATAAATAATTGAATAGTATTAGAAAAAAAGCTTACAAGCGTATTGGAATAAATATTAATAATATACATAAATTGACACGATGTAAGTTTCTATTTTATAATGGAAAAAATGAAGATGAGAGTGGTGTTTGTAGTGGAGAATTTTGGGAGATTAATTTTTACAAATAATATATTCTTGTATTTATTAGGATTTTTATTTTTACCGATATTATTATTTTACAAAGGGAAAGTATTTAAAAATAAAAAGTATAACGAAGAATTTTTATCAAGAACGACTACTGATTGCATGAAAGGGTTGGCAATTCTAGTGGTAATGATTCATCATATATCATTGATCATGGAAAAACCTGCATATATGAAACCATATATGATGTTTGGTTATCTAGCAGTTACAATATTCTTTTTATTCTCTGGATATGGACTAGCAGTTTCAATAGTTAAGAAAAGAAACTATTTGCAAGGCTTTTTTTCAAAACGTTTAAGTAAAGTTTATATTCCATTTGTGATAATAAATGTAGTAACTATATTATTAGCTAGCTTTTCTCAGGGGAGTTATAATATATTTCAGATACTTATATATGCTTTAGGTATTAAATTAATAGATAGTACTTTGTGGTTTATCCAGACTATCATTTTATTTTATGGAGTATATTATTTTGCCTTTAGCATTTTGCCTAAAAATTTTGCAGCTCATTCTATACTTATATTCGCATTTTTTTATTTCATAGCTTGTCATAAGGTAGGTTTAGGAGGATGGATATATAATACTTCCTTTTGTTTCCCAATAGGAGTATACATGGGATTATATTATGACAAACTCTATAAGTTTATGAAGGAAAGATATTTTGCTATTGCAGTTTTAAGTATAATTTCCTTTGTTGCAACTTTTCATTTAGGAAATCTAGTTCAATCAAGTTATCAAGTGTTTTTCGCTACAGCTTCATCAGTATGCTTTATATTTGTTACATTAATATTTTTAATGAAGGTAAAGATAAAATCAGAACCCTTACGGTTACTTGGGATTATATCTTATGAAATGTACTTAGTACATATGAAGGTTTTTATAATTTATTTTAACTTTGTTAGGTTAAGTGAAAGCTACAGTACTTATATTTATATTGCGTTAGTAGTTCTAGTAGCAGTTCTTTTTAATAAATTATTCAATATTATTTCTGTATTAATTAATAGAATACAAGTTATTTCCTTAGAGGAAACTGAAAAATAGAAATTTTAAAACTACCTATTACTTATTATAAAAGTAGCAATAGGTAGTTTTTGTTTTTAAAATATCTTGTTTATAAGGGATAAAAATTATATATAAGTTCCATAAAATTTATGCATTCCTATAGATCTTTAGCTAGATTGTTCAATTCATCTGTCATTGCAGATAATTCTTCTATACTTGCAGAAACTTCTTCAGTTGCAGCGGCTTGTTCTTCACTAGAAGTTAGAGATTGGCGACTTTCTTTGTTAACTTCGGATATTTTTTGTTTGATTTCATCAGTTAGTATTTTGATTTGAGGAACAGTTTCTTTTGATTGACTTGATAATTTTCTAATTTCTTCTGCTACTACTGAGAAACCACGTCCATTTTCACCAGCTCGAGCTGCTTCAATTGCAGCATTAAGCCCAAGCATGTTTGATTGATTAGCGACAGAAGTAATAAATTCTGAAACACCATTTATTTTATCTAAGGTTGCTATGATAGATTCTATATGTGAATATAAATTTTGTTCATTTTCATGTATTTTTGATGAACTTGCAGCTAATTCTTCTGTTGTTGCAGATATGCCTGTTAGACAACTAGCTAAGTTATTAGCCATATTCTTTAATTTAGTAGCAGCACTTTTGGGCGTAACGACTCCAATAGTGGCTACAATATTTTTACCTGTATCTTCATCATAAAGGGGATAGTTTGCAACATATACTGGAACACCATAAACTTCTTCACTTATTTCTTTTGTTTGTTCTTTTTTATTATGTATGGTTTGATAAGCAATGTCTGTAGCTTTTAATTCATAACCTACATACATATTAGGCAATGTGAATTTTTTTGAAGATTGAATATAAGCTACCTTTGTTAAGTCAGTCATATATATAAATGCGCCTTCAGGAAATAATTCTGCAACTATAGGAGCGAAGTTTGGGAACCCAGCAGCAACTGGATGTAGCCTTGGCATTAATATGGACATTGCACCAACAGGAGTATTAGAATCATCAACAAATGGTATGGAAGTTACGACTAATCTTCTTCCGTATTTTTCTCTTGGAACCTTTTCAGTAAGGGTATTACCTTCTCTTATGGCTCTTGCAGCAACAGAGGTTTCTGGCAAATCTGTACCGGCTTTAAAGCGATCCATATCAAAATTCTTTGAAGCTACTTTCCATTTTATTGTAAGACCTTCAACAAATAGAAATATGATGCCGCCTGGTATTACTTCACTTTCAATTTGGGCAAAGGTTTTTATGGCATCAGCATATTTAATATTAATCATTTTATCAATCCTCTCGTTTACATCATAGATATCTATTTAAATATTTATTGGTAGTAATGTATATAAATAATTTACAATATAGTTGTCGTTAAGATTTATCTATTAATTCTATAATTGTTTATTAGGTTTTCTTAGTGGGTAATTTTTAGAACTATCACATGTTCAGTGTGATTTATTTACATTAAACCCAGTTTAATTATAAAATAAACTTTAATGTAAATTTAAATTATATTCTCATATTTGTCAATAGTTTCAAAAGATTATGCTTATTAATAAGTGATTAATAGGTTAGTGATAAATGAGAATTTATAAATAGAAGTATGTGAAACATATCTAAAAGAGGTATGTATTAATAGGTATTGGTAAGAAGGAGGTTAACTAATGTAGAAAAATTGGATAATAAAATTTCAAAGGATATAATAGTATTCCTAATATCAGAAAATAATACTATTGAAAAACTTTTAATAAGCTGTTAGAAAAATAATCGGAGGGATTTACTTGAAAATAAACATTACGAAAAACCAATATAGAAAGCTAATTGACGTAATTTATGTTGGAAATATGATGATTAATGGTATAAGAAATGCTGATAAGCAGATCAAAGAATACGAGGATTTGGAGCAATACATATATTCTTTTGCAAAAGATTTTGGCTTTGAAGATTTAATTCAATATGAAAATTTACTAGAAGAATATATACCTACCAGAGAATTTGAAGATTCTGTGGTAGAAGAATATCTAGAAGTATATAATGACTATATTTTCTGGGAAGAGCTTCAGATGAGATTATCAAAGCGAGATGCTATATTGGAAACCAATACTGGTTGGGTTAAAAATGACGATAGTGGTGAATTAAGCGAAGAACAATTTAGAAGGTTGCTACATAGACAAGTTGAGATAGAAGAAAAATATGAGGACGAGTTTTGTCAGAATGGATTGGATAATATAACGGTGAAAATTAGAAAGTAACAGTAAAGAAAATAAATTTTAACATTGAAACTCTATCAAAATTTTATATCTATATTGAGAAATCAACATGAATTATTAAGATCCTTTATGGAAACTTAAATACAGATTAATAGAGGCATATATAGGGTTGAAGAAAGCAACTTTATATATGCCTTTTATGTATTCTAAATGAAAGTAGATTGCGATTATTAATTTTATGGAATTATTAGAGTGTTATAGCAATAGTATTCGGATGTGTTAATTTAGCGTTAATAATAGTGAAAGCTTAAATATCTATATGGTTATTTGTGATAATATGTATTATAAGTAAATTCAAGTATAATAAAAACAAAGGTCAAAAACTAATTGAAGTATTATACTAAGCATTTGAAAAGGAATGGGTGGGGAGTTAAGATGCACTTTGGTGGAAATATTAGAATGTATATGATTATAGGAATAATAGATCTTATTCGTGGAATACCAATAGCAATTTTAGTTTATGCAGTAATATTAGGCACTTTGTTAGTAAGCAAGAAAAGGAAAAAGATAGAATATAATAGAATTATTGTTGAGTTTATTTTTGTATTGTATATAGTAGCTATTCTGAAAATAACCGGAGTTATAGGTATGACTTTTAATATATACTGGTTTATAGACGGATTACGCTTTTTTGAATTTTCTCTGCCCTTTGATAATGCATCGCTGAAGATGGTAGTTTTGAATTTATTGCTTTTTGTGCCATTTGGATTTCTACTGCCGATAGCAATAAGAAGTGAAAAATGGAATTGGAAAAAAGCTTTAATGACAGGTTTACTATTTTCGATGACAATTGAAACTTTACAGATGTTTGCTGGAAGAATGTCAGAAATAGATGATTTGATAATGAATTCTTTAGGGACACTTTTAGGATATTGTGTTATTACAAAGTTTAAATGGGTAACTCGTAAAAGTTCTAAATAATTCTGAAAGTATATACTTACGTTTTTGAGGACGTAAGTTTTTTTTATAGTTTTATTTAAAAGGTAGCAACGATTTTGTTTAGGAATTGTCAAAGCATATTATGTTATAATTTAAGTAATAAAGTCTAAGGATGGATACCATGTATAACACAATAGTCGAATATCTAAAGAACTATAAAAAATCAAGGATAATCTTAGGGGAACTTGAAAAACTTGCACCGGGAGATATGGAGTACATTATCTTTGCACAGAATATAAGAAAGCTTATAGCTGATAATATTCTTGAAGAAATAAGTCCTAAGAATAATAACGGTAAGGAAATTCCTCTCGCCTATAAATTTAAGATAAAAAAGTATGAAGTTAAAAAGGATTATATTAATGAAATTCAAAGCTACATCTTAAAGGTTGATGGAGCTATAGATTTGCAGAAGTATTTTAAGTTAAGCGAGGAAACTTGGAAAAAGGACGTACCGTTTATTGAGAAAATAAATGATTATATAGTTAAGAAGGGTTTCCCAGAAGATGATGCCACCTCTCAAGAAAGATCTTTTCATATAGTTGGTGATGAAAAATGGATTGATGAGAAAGGTGGAAAGACGCTTTTAGAGAGGATCGGTTTATGGGAAAAACTTAATATCGTTAATAATTCAGATCCTTTGATGTTAGCTATTAATCCTAAGAGGATTATTGAAATTAACGATGATAAGTCATTATCATATTATCATCTTATTGTAGAGAACAAGGCTACCTTCATGGCGTTGATGGAGGGATTAGAGGAAACTGAATTTACTTCTCTTATTTTTGGTTCCGGGTGGAAGATAGTTTCTAATTATAGAATGTTAGAATTACAGCTAAATTTGAAGGGCAATCATAAGTTAGTTTATTTTGGTGATTTGGATAATGAGGGTATATCTATATGGAATTCTCTCAATGAAAAAATACAAGCTTCTTTGGCTATAGATTTTTATGTAGAGTTATTAAAAAAATCTTGTGAGCTAGGAAAAGAAAATCAACTTAGAAATGATAATGCGATAAAAAACTTTCTTAGTTTTTTCAGTGAGAAGGATAAAAATACAATTTTAGGATGTTTGGGAAGCGAAAGATATATACCGCAAGAGGCTTTAAATAAGGATGAACTTAAGAGTATATGGAGGAGTACAAGGTGAGCTTAATTATAAGTAATGTAACGGAAAATTATCGTGAAAGAATTCAAAGACTAGCTTTATTTGATCCTTTATATAAATTGCAAAATAAAAATTCAAAGGATAATAGCAATAATCCCATTGATTATTTTAGCTTAGGCTTACTAGCTTTATTGTTTTTCTTTGAAAATATGCTTATGAGAAATAAAAAGACCGGAGTAAAGGAGTTAGCTGCTTTTTTGCAGGAGATAACTGACGGAGAAGTAGATTTAAATAAGGATGACTTTGAAAAGGTTGCAAGGACGATTATAGAAACCTTTAGACCGGCAACAGGAAAAAGAAATTCCAAGGTGTTTTTTAATTGGGAAACGAGAAAAGAGGACAGTGTTCAGTATTCAATTTTAAAGGCAGACAAGGCTGATTTAACTAATAATACTCAATACTATACCCTTGATGATCAAGGACTAGAGTTGATTTTTGCTACAAAAGAGTATTTCAATGAATTTCAGTTATCGATAAATCAACTTGTTTTAAGAAAACAATTAGAGAAGGGTGAATTCGTAGGAGCATTAAGGCAGATTAATGAGATGGGCCTTGATGTAAAGAATCTTCAAGATAGAATTGTAAGAATAAAACATGAGGTTAACAGGAATATTGTATCCACTGAAACCTATGAAAGGTATAAAAATATTATTGAAGATATAAACATGAGGCTTAATCGTGAAAATGATGAATTTGATGAATTACAAGCATTTGTAAAGGATACAAGAGAAAAAGTGGGCAATGAAATTACTAACGATAAGGATAGAAAGGCTTATGACCTTATTATTGAAATTGATAGAGAATTGGGACAAGTTCATTATGAGCATAGACTTCTTCTTAAAGAAAGTATTATTCTAAAAACTACAGCACTTCAAGCTGCTCAGGATGCCTTATATTATGTAGGTATCGATTCTTTTAACTTTGATCAAGAAATTACTAGCAGAGTATTTTCATCTCCACTTCCTTTAAACGCTACCAGACGATTAATTGAACCTTTTATGTATTTAGAAAAATATGAAACTTGGTCACCTTTATCGGTATTTGCCATGCAGAGACTTGAAAACAAAGATAAAGTGGACAGAACTCAGGAATTTTTATCTCTAGCAGAGGATGAGGAAGCGAAATTAGAACTTAAAAAGCAAAGTGGGAACTTTAAGGTGATAGCAGACCTTGCAATTAAGACTATTAGTGATAAAGCTCAAGAAACGCCTAATATTAATGAAGTTACTCTTGCTGAAGTTATTGAATATATGAAGGAAAATAACCATGAGAAAATATTAGATTATCGTATTTTCTATGATTTCTGGATAATACTTCATCAAAAGTCTCCTATTGATATAGCTACATTAGAAAAAAGTGAAGAACTTTTATTTGGAGAAGCGTTTACTCTTTTAATGAAGAAAGGAAGTATTTTATCTATAGAAGAAGTTCAGGAAGTTCTTGAGGTTACAGAGAGATTTACTATAAAAAATATGTTATTAAGATTGGAGGGTAAAGATGATTCTATATAATAATGAACAAGTGATGCAAGCCTTTAAACTTTATTCTATTCTTTCAATGCAAGGCTATGGATCGAAAGAAGATTTAAGGCTTTATATTTCTGATGAAATGATAAGGGGATTGGTGGATCAGTTTGCCCGTGAAGTGGATTGTACTATTTTCGCGTCAGGAGATTATATATATTTGATTCCAGTATCAAGGAATTCTATTTTTCATGTTTCAAATGAAACTATTAGGAAAAAATATTTGCCTGCAAAAGCAGTGAATTTGGATTTATATTTGATGTATGTTTCTATAATCGTTTTATTCGGAGAATTTTATGACAGCTATCAGACCATGGAAGCTACTAGGGATTTCTTAACTATAAATGAATGGCTATCAAGTTTAAATGAGAGGATTACAGTATTAAGCGACCATGATGATGAAAGATTAAAGGAATTAGATCGTGAGTTTGATTATAATTGGTCTGCCATTATAGAAAAGTGGGTGGATATGGATGAAATTAAAGAAACCGCAAAGTCTCAAGATGCTAGAACTATAAGTAGAAAAAGTTTTTTAAATACTGTAAAGCAATTTTTAGAGGCTCAGGAACTAGTAAAGGATATCGGTAATGAAGAGCTTGAGTTAACAGAAAAATCTAAGAACATAATTCAAAGATACTATATGGAATATGACTATAACAGAGGAATTCTTGATTTTATGTATAGTCTTGATCATAAGAAGGGAGAAGAATAATGCCAGCTATTTCAAAAATCCGTTTTACCAATGTTATTTATGAAAATGGTGAGAAGCGTTATAACGATGACACTTTTCAGTTTGATGGTCACAATGGAGCTATTTTGCTTGAAAATGGCGGTGGAAAAACCGTTTATGTACAAACAGCAATTCAAGCAATATTGCCTCATGCAGAAGTGGCAGATCGTAAAATCAAGAATACGTTGATTCTTGAAAATAGTGCTGCTCATATAGCTATAGAGTGGATATTAAGTGAAAGGCCAAGACGTTATGGGTTAACAGCAGTAACTTTATTTATGAATAAAGGCTCTGTAGATTCCTATAAGTATGCCTATGAATATGATGAAGGCGACGATAATTCAATAGATAAGATTCCTTTTGTAAAGGAAAGTATAAATGATAAAAAGAGACCGGCAACAAAAGAAGAAATATGGGAATATTATTCCACTATGAGTCAAAATAGAATTAATGCTCATGCTTTTACTACCATTAAAGATTATCATGAGTATATTGAAAAGAATTTTAAAATCATTCCTTCAGAGTGGAGAAAGATAGCTATTATTAATGGTGCTGAAGGTGGTGTAGAAGCTTTCTTCGATGCTTGTAAAACAACGGGACAACTTGTTGATAATCTTCTTATACCTACTGTTGAGGAAGCTTTAGCTGGAGAAGGAACAAAAGAATTTGCAGACACTTTTGAAAAACAAAGGGATCATTTCAAAAAATATAAGCAGTTAAAGGCTAGGATAGAGGAAAGCAGAAAGGTTGAAAATCAGATAAATTCATAATCTTAACCTTGCAAAGGAAGCATGGATTGAAAGCAAGACTACCTATGGAGTTAAAGAAAAAGATTTTTACGCAAGATATGACCATGTAGTTAACTTTGATATTCCTATAGAACAGGTACCATCTGTATTAAAAGAGGAACAACAGGATCTTTTGAAAAAGGAAAAATATTTAGAAGATCAATGGAAGGCTTTAGAGAAAGAGAGAAAAGATATAGAGCAAAGCTTATTGACCTTGAAAAATAATAGCTATGAGTATAAATATCTGTTGGCAGAGATTAAAGACTTGGAACTTTTAGAGGAGCTAAAGCACAAGTTCCCATATAAAAGATTAGAAGTAGTAACTGAAATAATTTCTGATATAGCTAGACTTACAAAGAGTGTAGAAGATAGAAAACTCAGAGTTGACAGGCAAAAGCAAATGTTTATTAGTTTTTGTAACACAGAAATCCTTGATGTTAAGTTAAAGGAAATGGCTGTTAATGGAGTAGAGTATAAGAAGGTTTTTGCAGATATAGTAGAGTGGCAGAACAAAATGCAAGAAAGAATTACTCGAACTATAGAGATAGCAGAAAATGATATCCGTGAGCATGATAAGGAAGTTCAGCAATTTATTAATCACCTTCATTCATACTTAGTTACTATAGTACAGGAATTAAAACAGCTTCCAAAGAAGACAAAAATAAAAATAGAAGAAGATTGGAAGGAAGTTTTTATATTCAGCATACCAGAGTGGGATGAAAAGGATGGTAAAGAGGAATTAGCAAAACATATTGATTGGATGCTAAAGCAACTTGACGGAGATAAATTCAAGGATGAAAATGGCGTTGAACTTGAAAGTGAAGTGAAAAAATCCATAGATAAGTGGCTTCAATCAAAGCAACTGTTGCAGATTGTTATGAAGCAAAATAATATTAAGGTAAAATGTCGTAAAGTAACTAATGACAGAAAAATGAGCAGTAAGCCTTTCTCTTGGGAAGAATCAAACGCTTGGTCTGGAGGAGAAAAGTGGAGCAAAAACATGACCTTGTTCCTTGGTATATTAAATTACTTAGCAGAAAAACGAGCACAAATTCAACCATACCATAAGCGTTACAGGACTGTTATAGTAGATAATCCTTTTGGAAAAGCTTCTAGTGACCATGTGCTTGACCCAGTATTTTTTATCGCTGAACAATTAGGTTTTCAAATCCTTGCATTAACTGCTCATGCAGAGGGAAAATTCATACGAACCTATTTCCCTATAGTATATAGCTGTAGATTAAGACATGCTAACAATGGTAGCAGTCAAATTATGACTAAGGAAAGGGAAATAAGAAAAGCTTTCTTTAGAGATAGTGATCCTCAAACGCTCCTAAGACTTGGACAACTAAAGCAGATGGGTCTCTTTGATTTTGAGGAACTAAAATAGATTAGACTTTAATAACTTAATAATTGACTTTTACGATAATAAAGATGCAGATAAGATTTTTTTAATTATTTTATAATTCTTGTTTAGAAAGATATTAATTAGATTTGAAGTTCTTGGGGAAGGAACACATATTAGCAAATGGTAGTTACTAAAAAAGTAGCTACCATTTTATTCATTACTAGATATCTTCCCTGTATATCTTTCACGGTACTCTGATGGTGATATTGCCATTGCTTTACGAAATACCTTAGCAAAATAGTTTCCGTTAGCAAAGCCACATTCTGTAGCAATCTCATTGATATTCATAGTGGTGTTTAAAAGAAGTAAAAGGGATTGCTCGAGACGGAGCTGTGTTAGGTATTGCATAGGTGTAATTCCTTTTTGTGCGTGGAACTGTCTTGTCAAATGAGGAAAACTGACACCGAGGTTCTGACACATTACAGACAAATTCACTTGGTGTTTGTAGTTTCTCTGAATCCATATTTCTGCATCTTCAACAAATGCGTTTTTTTTATTTTGTAAAGGCAATTCTATTTCCCGTTGTAAAGTGCTTAGAAATTGATAGAGGAATATGCCACTGTCATAGCGTTCATATTTTCTACCTTGTTTAATGTTCTGGTATTCTTCTAAAAAGCAGCAGATTGATTGGCTTGAACTATGAATTGAAAATGTCTTACCAGCGATTTTTTGTATTCGATTAAAAAAGTGACTTGCCAATTCTCCATCAAAGTGGATATAAAAAAACTTCCAACTGCCTTTTGTTGGTAGGTAGTATCTGCTAGAGTCCGGAAATGTTATGAAAAATGCTTTGCCTGGTGTAAGCATTATAGTTTTGTCATCTGCTTCGAAAGTACCACAGCCTTCAAGGGTGCACTGGAGTAAAAATCCAGGATATGCACCACGTTTTTCGTTATGAAAATCGTAAAATTCATCTTGTCTTAGTTCAATTCCAAAGTCGTATAGATAAAGAGGTGAATCTAATAGTCTGTCGAAATCAAGAAAACCAAATGATTGAATAGCATTATTAATCAAATAATTACCCTCCTAATATCATATCGTTACTCTTTATAAGCGTTTTTGCCGTTGGTATAATAAAATAAAATCTATCAATATTTTACCATGAAGGGATGAGCTTATGAACAAAAATTTTTTAATTTCGTCTCCGCCAATGGGCTGGAATAGTTATGATTATTATGATACAACCGTAAACGAAGATAATATAAAAGCTAATGCAGACTATATGGCTGCTAATTTAAAAGAGTATGGATGGGAATATATTGTCGTTGATATAGAATGGTACTCTTATGATGCAGGTACTCAACGTGATAAACATCAATATATACCTTTCTGGCGTGTTGAAATGGATGAATACTCAAGGTTATTACCATGCCCAGAACGATTTCCATCTTCAGCTAATGGACAGGGATTCAAGCCACTTGCTGATTATGTACATTCTTTAGGTTTGAAATTTGGAATTCATATTATGCGTGGGATACCAAGAATTGCTGCGCATAATCATACAAAAATTTTAGGAACAGATAAAACAGCTAATGAAATTGCAAGTCCATACTCAATTTGTAGTTGGAATCCAGATATGTATGGAGTGATACCAGAAGATGAAGGATCACAGGAATATTATAATTCTATTATGAATCTTTATGCAGAGTGGGGTGTTGACTTTATTAAATGTGATGATATCTGCCGTATGGATGCAGCCTCTTCTAAAAAAGAAATCGAAATGTTGCATAAAGCAATACAGCAATGTGGACGTCCGATGGTACTAAGTCTATCACCAGGACCAGCACGTATTGAAGAAGCATGGCACTATGAAAAGTATGCTGACATGTGGCGTATTACAGATGATTTCTGGGATGATTGGAGGCTAGTTCTTAATATGTTTGAACGCTGTGAATTATGGCAGAACCATGTGGATAAAGGTGGCTATCCAGATTGTGATATGCTTCCAGTTGGTATGTTAGGGAAAGGCTTTGCTGATGAGCATATGACACATTTAACAAGAGATGAACAGATTACTATGATGACTCTTTGGTGTGTGTTCCGTTCACCGTTGATGATTGGAGGAGAACTTACACTTCTTGATGAGTGGACTGAGAAATTGCTAACTAACAGTGAAGTACTTAGCCTTCTGACTTTTTCTCATAATGCTAGACAGCTAGTTCGAGATTCGGTGCATTGTGTATGGTATAGTGAGCATAAGGTAGGGGATTGTAAGTATCTAACTGTATTTAATCTTGCTGATGAGGAAAGAGTGATTAAAGTTTCACCAACTATTGTGAATAAGGAAACCTTTGTAGGCTTGAAATTTAAGGAACTTTGGACAAAGGAAACATTTACTTGTGAAAATGAAGAGTTATCTGTGAAGATACCAGCACATGGAGCAAAACTTTATAAATATTAATACCGTATGAAATAAAAATCCTTGAAATTACAAGGATTTTTATTATTTACAGCTACTTTGCAAATTTAAGTTAAATCGAGCCTTATTGAAAAAAGATCAGGATGTTTATAACTTCATTACATTTCTCATAATTGACCTCAACAACAAAAAAAATGACCAAAATTCAAAAAAAATAAATATATATTTATCAATTTTTTTTATGTAGAGTTTAATAAAATTTAAATGATTTAAGTGCAAATTTTTTCATAGTAAGTTATAAATTTTTTCATGGTATATGTAAAGGAATTAATTAATATTGAAAGAGTTTAATAGTGGAATTAATTACAAAAAAATACCGTTGCACGAATGGTTGATGTGGCATTTGAGTAAGATTATTAACAATATTAAAAATATTTAAAAATAGTCAAAAATATACCAAAAACAAGTATTTAGATTTATGTGAAGTAATATGTCGAAAATGGTAAAATGAAACAAATTGACACATATAAAATAATAAGTTAAGGTAGAAACAAGAGGAATAATCATAAGATATTAAAAAAAATTTAAACAAATAGTTAATGTAATTAAAAAACGGAAAAATTTTTATAATTTATAATATATGAAAAATAATTGATTTTACATATAAGTATATTCAATATTGAAAATTCTATTTATTGAATTATAAGTAGTTAGGTAAGGTGTTATAGGTGCATCATAAACTATAAATAATGGAGGTTTTCTATTATCCGTATTGTGGTTTCTAAATGAAATCATGTGAAAATTGCTAGCAGAAAGAAGTTTTATTGGACAAGCTTCTAGTACTAAGGTTTTTAGCATGAAATTAAGTTTCTTAAGGCATTCTTTAACTCTTTAAGTATTCAATTATGTTTTAGAAAGTGAGTAGTGTAAAATTTTTATTGTTTTAGCTACTACAATGATAGAAATTAAAAATTTAAAGTGTCAGTCTAAGCACTTGCAAATGTATACGTTATCTATAATGTTGTTGCTAAATATGTTTTTGAGTGAGGACACTAAAATAAAAAAATTAAAAATGAAAAGTGTTGTTAGTGGAATATATCTTATATTTTTTTCTATATTCCTATATTTTTTAGTAAAAAAATATTAATTTAGATAAAATATATAAGTTATATATATTTAATTTATAGTTTAGGAAGGGGGATGGACTATGAATGCTGACTTATTAATTGAAGAATTAGAAATGAATGTTGACAGCGCTTTTGAAGGAATAGACATCATCGAATTAGATGAAACTATGACTCTTTCAGAAACAGCTGCATCTTCAGGAGTTAGTTCATGCAACAGCTGTTCTTGCTGTGGATCTACTTCTTGCTGCAGTATCAAAACAATTTCTATTACATAATTAATTTTACGTAATAAGCAGTTTTGATATGAGTATGTGGGGAAGGAGGCGAGGTTATGAATAGTAACTTATTAATTGAAGAGTTAGAATTAAATGTTGATAGTGCTTTTGAAGGAATAGATATTATCGAATTAGATGAAACTATGACTCTTTCAGAAACAGCTGCATCTTCAGGAGTTAGCTCATGCAACAGCTGTTCTTGCTGTGGATCTACTTCATGTTGTAGCATTGGAACAATCAAAATCACTTAATCAATTAATCAAAGGGTTAATAAAATAAATAATATTTTAGGAGGGAATTATTATGAATAGCAATTTACTAATTGAAGAATTAGAATTAAATGTTGATAGCGCTTTTGAAGGAATAGATATCATCGAATTAGATGAAACTATGACTCTTTCAGAAACAGCTGCATCTTCAGGAGTTAGCTCATGTAACAGCTGTTCTTGCTGTGGATCTACTTCATGTTGTAGCATTGGAACTATCAATATTACATAATTATTGTTAGAATTTAAAGATTATTATTAACTAATAGAGTAATTTCGGGACACCTCAAAAAAAACAAAAATCAAATTGTTTTAAAGAGATGTCCCGGAATATTATATAACAATCTTTTATAAAAAATATATTTTAAAACGAGGTTTAAAATGATTGTAGAAAATTTAGTGAAGAATTATGGAGATACACAAGCATTAAAAGGTATAAACTTTTCAATAGCAGCTCCTGCATTTGTAGGTCTTATAGGACATAATGGTAGTGGAAAATCAACTCTCCTTGAGATTCTAATGGGAATAAAAAAACATACATCAGGAACTATAACTTTTGATGAAGGCTTAAATCCAGAAAATTTTAAGGAAAAGTTAGGAGTAATTTTACAAAGTAATGCTTTCTATGATAGCATCAAGGTTTATGAACTTTTGAGACTTTTCAAAACTTATTATAAAGAAACATATGATATTGATTATCTTATAGAAGTTTTAAATATGGGCAGCTATAAAAATAAATATTATAGTAGTCTTTCTGGTGGTATGAAGCAAAAAGTAAATCTTGCACTTGCGTTCATAAATAAGCCTAAACTTGTGCTTTTAGATGAACCAACTACAGGATTAGATCCACTAGCTAGAAAAGAGTTTTGGGAAGCGTTACATAAACTATGCAATAATACTCTTCTATTTTTATCTTCACACTATATGGAAGAAGTTCAAGAACATTGTTCTAAAATCGTATATTTGCATGATGGGAATTTAGTTTTTGCCGGGGACACAAAAGAATTACTAGAAAAGGAAAATTTAAAATCCTTATCCGACGTATATTTACGAATATCTGGAGGTAAAAAAAATGCTATTTGAACAACTTAAAGTAGAATTACGTACTTATTTAAGACAACCATTATATCTTGTATTTAGCATACTTATGCCTGTAATGAGTTTTATCATGTTTGGGGTTATGTATGGAAATCAAAGCTATGATGGAGTTGACTTTTTTTCTCAATACATTCCAGGTCTATGTGTTATTGTTCTTTTCTCATCTTCGGTATTTAATATTGGAAACCAAGTTATCTCTGATAAAGAGAAAGGAATTTATAAAAGATTAGCTGCTACGCCAGTAAAACTTTCTAGAATAATGTTTGTTGTAATATTAAAGGCTTTTTTTGTTGCTATAATTGGATTTATTCTTATATTAATTTTAGCAAAGACTGTTTTTGATGCTACTTTTTCTACCATAGGATTATTTATTCCAGTATATATAGCAATGGTTATTTATTCACTAATTCTTGGCTTTGGAATTGGAGCTATCATTGATAAAGCAACTACATACTCTATTGCAATGATGTCGTTATTCTTTCCAATGTTTATTTTAAGTGATGCATCTTTCCCACTAGCTATGATGCCAGAAGTCTTAAAAAAAGCTGCAAATTTTAATCCTTTATATCATATAAACATAGTGCTTCGTATTGCATGGGATAGTTCATTATATAGCCAATTTAAAAATGAATTTTGGCTTGCTGTCGCATTCCTTTCAGTACTAATGGGAATATTCTTAATGGTGGTGGCTTATGTATGGAAAAGAAAGAGAAAATAAAAAAAATTCACATTCATCCTTTTAATATCTGTAGAGAAAAGCAACCTTTAGGAAATTTTTTGAAGGTTACAAATAAGAATAATCTTTATGAAGAAATTGAAAGGGTCAAAGAACAACTCATTAGTGATTCTAATGAGTTATTTAAGGATATATCAGAGAATTTAATACATAGGGACAATGAAAAGAAAAAGCTTTTGAAAAGTTTGAAAACTTTAAGACTAGATTATCCCTTTAAAGATTATGTATCTGGAAATGAAAGAATTCAAGGGAAACTTACGGAGTTTCAAGAAAAGATAGATAGTTTAAATGAAAAGCTTCAGTGTTTTGAAGAATCTTTTAATAAAGATTATTTAAATAATAGATATGAACTAAGGAAGCTTTTCAAAGAGAATAAAGAAATTTATGAATCACTTTATGTGGTGAACCCTGATATTTATCCAAAGCTTGATAGTTATCTTAATGATTTTCAGTCAGATAATAATAAGTTAAGGAAACTTGAACTAGTTTTAATGCGTATTGCTACAAAAGCAACTACAAAGACTAGCCCTATTGGTAGAATGAATCGTGTTTCCATTATAGGTAATGGAGAAGAGAGAAAATATGAAATTGATACGAATCAAATTTCAGTTAATAATGTTTTTTTATTTAGAATTTTTGAAGCTTTTCTTTTAAGTGAGGATATAATTAGACAAGCTAAGTTTACTATAAATAAGAATTATTACTTTGTAGATAAAGATTTATATATAATAACTCAAATTTCAGAAAATCGAAAGGTTTTTAATACTAAAGACCGTTCAGTAAAGATTGCAATGAATCAATATCTTCAAAGGTTTTTAATGGAAAAAGACTTAAGTGAAGTAAGTGCTGAAAGACTAAGGAGAATATTTCCTGTTAAGGATGAGACGATAGAGAAACTTTTAAGGAATTTTTACGGAATAGGACTAATTAAGTTTAAAGAATATTTTTCTGATGTTTATGATTCTATAAGTAGTCTTTTATGGTCAATTGGAAAATATGAAATTCCTTCTGATAGCAAATGGAATCAAGTTATATTCCAATTGAAGGAGATTAATAAAGATATACAGGAACTAAATATCAATTACAGAAATGATATTAGACAAAAAATTCTTAATAGATTCTATAAAATTTCTGAGTTAGCTGGTATTGATAGATTCAAAGAGAATGAATACCTATACGAGGATTACTTAGTGAAAAAAGAAGGTTTTTTAGTTCATGGGGAAAAGTTATCTGAAGATTTATATAAACTTTTAGAACTATATCCTTTATTTGATATTAATACTCGTATACAATTAGATGCTTTAGAAGAAATTAAAAAAGCATATAATGACACTAAAGTAAAAGTTAGTGATGACCATATTTTTCAGATAATAGCAAATACAAATGTTCATTATAGTTCATATTGGTATGACCCATGGGGTGAAATCGACAGTGTAAGTGAAGTAGGTAAACTATTAGATAAAATGAAGCAAGAATGGAAAAGTTATTTGCTTAATCAATTTGAAAAAATCAAAGATGGGAAAGGTAAAAAGGTTGTTGAGATTGAAGAGGGATTCATAGCTAGTTTAACAAGTCGAATTCCAAATGAATTAAGAGAAAATGATGTATCATATAGCCTATTTTATCAGATGCAAGATGAAAAAATGATCATAAACAAAATATATCCAGGATACATGAGTTTTTATAATAGATTTTTACGTTACACAGATATTGTAGAAAAATATAAACCACTTCTTCAGGATTTTTATTCTTCTGAAAAATATGATATGGCAGAAGTATACGAAACATTTGGATTTAATGCTAATGTGTATAATCCTATGTTTGATACAAGAATAACTTCAGATTTGACCAGAGATGAAAATATGAATGATGCTTTCAAAACAGTGAGAAAGTTTGAGGATATGACTATCAAAGAAGAAGAGGGAAAATTATTTTTAGAAGATGATCTAGGAAAGCTTTATAAGCCTGTTATTAGTACAAGCCTCATTCGTGTATTATATCCTGGTTTTATAGCCTTTTATACATCACTTTTTTCTAATATAAGCCATGTTTCAGAATTAGCTAGTATATTCTTTAAAAATTTGAAAGAAGGAAAGATTTTTGAATGTCCAAGAATAGTTATAGGGGATATTGCCTTAGAAAGACAAAAGTTCCTATTTAATACATCAATGCTTCACCATATAGAACATCTAGATAATATCGAAGCTTTTTTAACACTTAGAGAATTTTTCAAAAATCATGGTATTCCTTTGAAATTCTTTTTTCAGACTCGTAAAAAACCTTATGAGGATGATTCAGTTAGAAGTGTTTCAGTGGAATTTGATAAGCCGCAATATTTTGATTTAGAAAACATATTACTTTTAAAAGTATTTTTAAATGCTTTGAGAACCTCAAAAATTATTATGATCAGTGAGATTTTACCTGAAAATATTGAAAGTTGTGAATACTTGACTGAGTTCAATTTGAAGGAATGAGGGGATAAAAAATGTATCATAATTTGAAGATATATTTGAATATTGAGTCAGAGAAAAAGAATGATTTTATTGCAGAAAAACTTATTCCTTTTTGTAGGGAAGTAATTAAGAAAGATTATTATTTTTCGAGAAATATAGAAATATTGCCAGTTATCAATCTTTATATTAAAGCTGATAGAACTGAATTTTTGTATTTTTATAGTTCTTTTAATAAGGTCTTCGAGGAGTATGTATTAGCATTGACTCCTGAAGAGAGAAAAGGTAATGAGTTATATAATGAAAGAAAAGAAGATATAAGGAAAGTTAATGGGCTTAGAGAATTAGAAAATAAGGAAAATTTTACGATAGAATTTTATGAGATGGAGTTTATTGAAAGGTATGGCGAGTATACCTATATTGAAGAAAAAGAGCTTTATACAGAGTTCTTTTTTTCAACTCAGCGTTTAATGGAAGATACTTTTTTATATCTCAGAAGTAAAGGGAAAGCTCTTGAAGTTCCTATGCTCATGTGTATGTTTTTAGTAGTTTCTCAGCAATTAGACAATACCGGTGTTGGAAGAGGATATCTTTCTTTTAAATCGCATCTTTTAGGATTTTTGAATTATAAGAATAAAGATATCGAAAAGTACAAGATAATGTTTGAAAAAAACTTTCAAGTACGAGAAAAGGTATTAGATCAATTGTGTAATGTAATACAAAATAAAACTTTACTTGAGGAAGCTGCTGAAAAAGATCCATTTCTTGAAATTGTGCTTAGATGGAACAATTACATGGAGGAGATGTATGATAAATTGTTGCCAATTCAAAAACTCCCAAGTAAAGTTTCGTATAAACAAGCTATACAAACTAAATTAGCGCATCGGAGATTTAGAAAGATGAGTTCTTTCCATAACAAAGTATTCTCTGAAAAAAATAGAGACTTCTTTAAAGTTGATGAGTTCAGAGCTTATAGAATGCTTGTAAATTTTATATACCTAATCCTACCTAATATGGGCATGTCGTCTAGAAAAAGGGTAGAAGCTAGCTATATGTTAGTTGCAACTATGGAAAAGGAGTAAATATTATGGAGAGTGAAAAGTATCTATTATATCGATACAATAGTTTTTTTAAAAAAATTACTGATGGAACTTTGTTACGAGTAGGCTCAAGAGAAATGATAATAAAAGAACATTCTATACCTTATGAGGCTATTGTAACGACAATTGAAAAACTTCAAAGACCTGTTTTAGTTAGTGATATGGGATTGCTAAGTAAAGAAGAGATAACAATCATTAAATTTTTAATAAAAGTAAAGGTTGTAGCTTTATCAGAAATAGAATATGAAAAAAGTAATACTTTTCATTACTTATTAAGAAATTATGACGATTTTAACAAAATGCAAGAGCAGCTGTCAAAAGTTCAATTGGAAGTGATTCTTCCTAGGAAAGAAAAAAAGCAAGCTGATTTTATAGGAGATATTGGTTCAGCCTTTGAAGAAAAGAGAAAATTTTATCTAGATTATTCAGAAAATAAAGAAAAAAGATTCCTTCTTCTTGTGGCTACAAGTTTAGAGGATATTGAAGAAATCTTAAGTAGTAATGTGTATAAAGAATATGAAAGAATTATACTATTTACTACTTTTTTAAAAGAAAACTATATAACAGAGTTTAAGGACGTAGAAAAATTAAAAGTTTTACTTGAGAAAATTTTAAAGAATGAAAAAAGTGAAAAAGATGACTGTATAGATAAAAAGTTATTAACTTTTATGATGAATTATGTATTTATTCTTATTATGGATCAATGTTCAGAACATCAAAAATTTAATAATTCTTTTCTTATTAATAAAAGTTTAGAGGTTAAAAATAATTCTTTCAATGGTTTAGTTTTTAATAAAGAAATTTTTTCATTATCAATCGATGAGAGTTTAAAAGCTTTACCTAAAGAGGATAAAAAGTATTATATCAATGAATTTATTAAAGTTTCTAAGAATCTTTTAGATTTAAAGTTTAACTATGAGTTCTCTAAAGAGGATTATCTCAATGTTGTAACTACTGAAGTAAAAATTCAAGGAAAGCAAATAAAAGCACAGTATAAAGAAGAAGCTTTAGTTGGAGCAGCAGAAGGAAGTATTAAGTTAGCGCTAAAAGAAATATTTTTAGCATACGGAATCAATGTGAAACCGTTGATGGGGACTCAGGAAGTAGAAGAATATATTAATGAAGTAGAATCAGCTGGAAAGCCTGTAGATAGTATCAAGGTATTTGATGATATGGGGATTTTCCAAAAAACAGGGATTATTTTAGTTGAGGTATAAAGATGAGTAGAAAAGAAAAGATGTTAGAGTATACAGATCGAGTATTTTTTCTAGAAAAAGAAGTAGATGAAAAACAAGTTGCAAAGAATTTGCAAAGAAGAATTTTTGTAAACAAAAACATTACTCTCATCCCTAAGGAAGAGGAGCCTATAGAACCACTTGATAAGGTAACAGATGTTATTAAGTATGATTTTAGTGAAATTATGAAAAATAACGTTACAGAAAAGTCTTTTTATGAGATTCATTTTAGAGACTTTCAAGTTCAAGGTTTTACTTTAGATATTGCTTCAAAAAATGTATATGTCAGAAATAATTTAGATACATCTTTTGAAGATGAGGTTTATGATAAGAAAACTTTAAGGGTAAGGAATAAGGTAGATCTTTCGGGACTGAAGAAAGATCAATTTGATGAACGTTATGGGGTTATAACAAATATATATAAATATTTAGGAACTCATGATATAGCACTTGTAGGAAGTGAGTTTGTACATAACAAATCAGTTAACTTCTCCTATGGTAGAGAAAAGGAATTTGATGCAGCAGAGACCAGTGCTTTACTAGAACTTTTAGAAAGAAGAGCTATGTATGAAGTTGAGGGGGAGAAAATTCATACAAGCCTTGAAGAAGATGATGCAAATATTTTAGTTAATCCAGAACCTTTTTTATATTACGATCCTGTAGACGCAATAGTTGCTCCTTTTGATAGAAAACGTAAGTATACTTGGCTTAAGGTACTAGATTATAAAAAGAAAACTTTTAAGTATCTTCCACTTCAATTTTTTGATATGGATTGCGGCGATGAGCCAACTTTTGTATTGGAATCTTCTAATGGAGTAGCTCTTGGTGGGTCATTACAAGAATCAAGACTTTTTGCTTTATTAGAACTAGTTGAAAGAGATGCTTTTTTAAATTTTTGGTATAAGAAAGTAAAGGTTTATGAAATTGATCGCAGTTCTATTCCTGAGGCGTCAAGAAAAGAAATAGAAATCTTTGAGAGGGAAGGAAGAACGGTATATCTTCTGGATATTACTTTTGATATAGAAATTCCAACAGTATTATGTATTGTAATATCTGAAATTGATTCAGTGAGCACTTATATTAGTACTGCATCACATATTAATCCAGAGATTGCGATTAAGAATGCTATTTATGAATGTTTAGTTGGTCATAGAGTTTACAGTAGTAACGAGACCATGAGTAAGAAGACATATAATAATGATTATGATGTGGTGGATATGACTGATCATGTGAGTCATGCCGCTAAGAAGAGTTACATAGAAAATTATCGTTTCCTAATGGATGGATTAGAAAAGAAATCTATAAAAGAACTTTATAAAGAATATTATGATGGAAAATATGATAGTTTTAATAATGCTTCAGAACTATTAGATTATTTACTTTATGAAAAGATGAAAGACCAGGAAGAAATTTATTTTGCAGATCTTACTACAGAATTATCTTATAAAAATGGTTTTTATATATCCAAAATAGTTTCTCCTAAGATGTTAGCGATGACTTTTGGACATAGAAATAGGAGAATCAATAAAGAAAGAATTGAATGGGCATTGTCTCATTCAAAATATAAAGATAAAAGTTGTTTAGAAAGAGGGAGTATTAATGAGCGAGTACACCCGTTCCCTTAATTATAGAATGACAGAACGTTTTACCTTTCAGCGGTATGAAAGGTTTTCTGAGGATATACTTCCTAAGGAATCTGTTCTACGGTATGAGAAAGCTAGCAATCGAAGATATCGAATCAATGGCGATAACAAAGCTTTTGAGGAGTTATCAAAGGAAACATTTAGATTTGTTCGTTTTGAAGTAGACAACCCTTATCATATTCATACGATGATACCTTCTGCAAGAGGCTATAACAGTAATTGCATACTTCTTTATGAAACTGATAGAAACAAAGTATCTTTTTATGTCTATAGCTTACAGGAAGATTGTTTTTATCTTGTATATCAAAAGCCAAATACAAGCTTTAGTGAAAAAGTTGCTGAACTTTGGATTGTATATGACCGTGGGAAAATTGGGCAAAAATATGGTGACTTTGGATTTATTCTTTCTTTGTTAGATTGTGGACATTTACTGCATCAAGGAAAAATACATAGTTCTAGTTTAAAGAAACCTATGAAAGTTCATTATGGCGGTAAGCTTAAAGAAGAAATTCCTTGGGAAGTAAAAAATGGTTGTGTTTTGGCTCGGATAGATTTAAATGAGTATACGAATGAGGGAGAGTTAATTCTTCCTATAGAAGCCGGACGAGATGAACGTGAAATTATAGATCAAGTAAGTTTTTTACCACAAGATGGATTAGCGAAGGATCCGGTACTCAATGATTTCCTAGATAAATTTGTAGAGTGTCAGGGTTGGACCGAGGAAGTATTATTTGAGAATGATATTAATTCTAACCAATTAATATCCTATGCTAGGGAGAGAAGTAGCTCTCAAGCAGTGCAAGGATACTCTTTTTTAAAGCATTTTATAAAAAAAGAAGAATTTGAGAAAGTTGTTTCTTATGTTCAAAAACTAATAAACTATTCAGCCTATGGAGATTTTATCAGTGCAAATCTTTTACTTCCAACAGAGGATGGGATTGAACTTGCAATGATATTTAAGGATAAGATAGGAAGACATCACGTACAAGAATTTGATTTTAACAAAGTGTTATATGATTCAAAGGAATTTTTTGAACTAAGTAGATCATCAATAGTTGCATATACAAAAATTAATTATGATGTTTTAGAAGAAAATGAGAGTGTTTATGCTTATTGCATGATGCAATCAGCAGAGATAATTCATGGATTATCTTTGTGTCTTACTGGATTTGGATTATCTACAAGGCCAATGAAAAATATCAATGAAAAATATTTAGAGAGATGTTTTAATGAAGAAACTTTCTTTACATCTTATCTTTTGGTTGCAGGAAAATCTCATAACTATAGCTTATTTAGCAAATTCTAAAATATTTCATTCATGGAGCGTTTCATGAGAGTGTCATTAATCTGCAAGTGATGTTAGGAGGGATTGAGATGATATGGCATACCATTTATATTTACTGTCATGAAACAGTAAAGCAGGAAGAGCTAATGGTAAAGCTTAAAAGAATTTTAGATAAATCTAAGGAAAAGTGGTTTTTTATTAAGTATTGGCATGGAGGTCCACATGTAAGACTTCGATTCCAAGAACAAGATGAGCAATTCAGAGTAGAACTAGAAGAAGAAATTAAAAACTTTTTTAAAAATAACAAAGTAAATAATGTAGATAGAGATGTTTTCTATAGCTTTAATAATTTTGATGGTGAGGATGTTGATCCTGATACTCTTCCATGGTATGAGTCAGGGGACTATTTTTATACAGAATATATACCAGAGATTCGTAGATATGGAGAAGGAAATATTCTTGAAATGAACGAAAGCATATTTCATGCATCTTCTCTTTTAGCTTTAAAGGTTTTTGAAAAAGCGCTATCTTATAATTCCAGAATAGTATTAGCAGCTTATATTATTAAGAGAATATTATCTGAAACAATATCATTAGATATGGATTTCCTTGATCAATACCAAGCTTATTGGAAGTCCATGGCAGGAAAACTTAAGAAAGAGAATACCCAAGCATTGCAGAAAATAATGCATATGGTTATGGAAGAACAGCTTCCCTTTTCTTTCTTAGAAGAGAATATAGATATGCTAATAGATAACATGATAATTCTAAAACAAGAGTTGGCAATGGATGAATTTAAATATGTTCTTTCTTCCCAAATACATATGATGAACAACAGAATTTCTGTAACACCAGAGTTGGAATATGTTATTTCTAAAAATATGAGGGAGTACATTTATGAAAAAATGGAAGCTTGTAGATAGTAAGTATAGTGATATTTCGGTTGTGAAAAAATTTCACAGGCACACAATGCATTTAAAATCTAATATTGCAATTCAAGGAATGAAAAAAATAGATTATGAGCAATTTAGAAAAGCTAAGAATAATGAGAAGATTAGATTGTGTAATATAGAAGAAAGTGATATAGAAGATATAGGATTATTTAAAATTCTCGAAAGAAGAAGGACAAGCTGGTTTTTTGAAAAGGATATGGGAGAAAAAGAATTGTCTATAATTCTTCAAAAGTCCTTTGGAGTTACATTATCCACCTATTATAATGAATTTTTAGTTCATCTCAGGGCTTATGCATCTGCTGGAGCTATGTATGAAGTAAAACCTATTTTTTTTGTAAATGGAGTTGATGAGAAATTAGATGGCAAGATATTTGAATATTTACCAGAGAGTAATCAGTTGCATTTTATAAAAAAGGCATCATTAAGTGAGGTTGAAGACTTGACCTCTACAACGAAGTTTAGAGTACAAAGTTTTAGAAATGCTAAGATTGTTTTTTTCTTTGTATTTGATATGGAACCATTATTCGCTAAGTACGGGGCTTTGTCCTATAGATTAGGTTTATTAGAAGCTGGACATATGTGTACAACATGTCAATTAGTAGCTACTTCTTTAGGTTATAATACTGTACCTATGGGTGGATTTTATGATTTGGATGTAAAAGATTTTTTAACAGTAGATAGTAATCAATATTGTGTTTATATGTTGGCTGTTGGTTAGGGGGAACTTTATATGTTCATTAAACTTAAGGATCATTATAGTATCATCGCAGAAAAAAATAACTTTGTTATATATAATAGCGTTATGTCAAAGTTTGACTTTATTATAAGGATTGAAGACGAAAAAAAGAGAGAATTACTAGAAAAACTTCAAGAACCATTAGATTTAGATAAATTTGAAAAAGAAGATGAAATATTCCTAAAAGCCATGATTAAAAAATATTTACATAAATTCTTAGAAGAGGTCCCAGAAAAAAGTATAGATGCAGAAATAGAAAGAAATAAGCAAGTTCAAAAGTTTTTGGTTTTGCATAAAGACGCTTTTGACCTTACAGACTATGCATTACTAGCACTTGTAAAAGAGTCTTTATACAGAACTGCTTTTATCTTTATTGGTTTCAAAGAAAATAATAGTTTCTTTAGAGGTTTTAACACTGCTTTTGTGAATTCCTTAGAAGAAATTACTTTTGAAGAAAATGAAGTATATGTTATTAATCCACTACTTTTTTCAAGAGAAGCGATAAAAAGTTTTGAAGAGAAAGCTTTAGAGAAGAAATGTATAAGACTTTATGTAAAAGAAAATCTAAGGTTTTTAGAAATAGGTCCTACTTTGTTTGCAAAAGACTTTGGCTGCTATTGTTGTAATGAAATAGGAAAGTTAAATAATTTAGAAGAGAGTATTGAAAGTGTTTGGGTTAGTGGAGAATTATCAGATATGGCATTTTCTCTTATAGAAAGTGAACTGCTTAAAATCAGCAGAAAAATAATAGAATCTTTAGTGGAGGATATTACAATCTCAAAAGGTAAAGTATTTTGTTTAGATAAATACAAAATGGAAGCAGAACAACGTGAAATCGAACCAAATGAAAAATGCTTAATATGCCAAGGAGAAAGAATATGAGTTATATAACTAGATGGAAAGAAGAGACACCTAAAAATACAATTGCTAAAATTAAGAATTTTCTAAAAGAACATGATATAGAAGTTGAAGAAGTAAATAAGACAAATTCTAAAGGATGTTATGCATTAACCTTGATACTTAAAGACACGAATCTATTTGTTAATGGAAAAGGGACAACTCTTGAATATGCTACAGCTAGCGCCTATGGGGAATTTATGGAGAGAATATCTACCCTAGTGCTTTTCCGTTATAATCATAAAGGTCTTACGACTAAGGATGAAGGACCTATATATATTAATGAAGAATTGTTTTTTACAAGTGAGGAATATTATTCAAATGATGTTTTAAGAGTCGTTAGTGATTATAATATTTCCTATGAAGAAGCATTAGCTGTGCAAGAATATTTTACAAGTTTTAATGAAAAGTTAGTTGTGGAAGAATTAACTCATTTAGTAACTGGAGAGAAAAAACTTTTTCCTATGAGTATGACAGATATACTTTACGGAACTAATGGGATGTCATATGGTAACACGTTAGACGAAGCTAAAGTTCAAGCTCTATCAGAAGTTTTTGAGAGATATGCAAACCGAGAAATTGTAAAAAGACGGTTGACGCCACCTATAATAGAGAATATTGAAGAGTTATTAAATCCACAATTATATTCACTTATTCAAGAAATTCAGGGTGAAGAACTGACCTTCAAGATTATGGATGCAGGAATCGGCCTAGAACTTCCAGTTATTTGTGTTCTTTTTGAGCATATACCATCAAATAAGTACTATGTTAAGTTTGGAGCTCATTTTGATATTAATATTGCTGTTGAACGTTGTTTTACAGAACTTTTTCAAGGAAGAAATATAAATGATTTAGGGTTTCTTAAAGAAAAGGTTTATGTAGACGATTTATCATGGCAGGAAACAAATCTAGAGTCAATTTTACATAATGGAGATGGTTATTATCCTTTGGAACTTTTTAAGGAAGATGAGCATAGCTATCCAAAGAAACAATGGGGAAATATTTCTTCTAATAGTGAAGGAGTAAAGGTTTTTGAAGCCTTGCTAAATTCATTATCTAAGAAAGTATATTTTAAGGATTATAGTCATCATGGACATCACGTTGTTCGTTATCTTGTAGAAGGTATTAGTGAAATTCATATTAGAATAGATCAAAAAATAGCTTGGCAAATAAACATAGTAAAAATTGTAGCAAAATTAAAGAGACTTACTACTTTAACAGTAGTTGAACTTAGATCGGTAATATCATTTATTGAAAGCAGCTCTTCAAGGGAAGATGTTACGCTTATTCCATACTTTAGACATCCGATAAAGTTAGGTAGTAGATATCGTTATTTTAATTTGATCCTTCTACGTTTTGTTTTAGCAGTAAAAGAAAAGGATAGAGAGAAAGCTCTAATTGAGGCTGAGAAATATGGAAGTTTACTGAATAAGAATGAAAATATAGAAGCAAGTCTCAAGAGTATATTGCAATTTATGGAACAGCCGTTATCTGAGGAAAAATATAATTCTCTTATTGAAGTGATCACGATAAAAATCTTTAAATTTAATGAATTGGAAGAAGAAGATTTTTGTCAAAAAGGAGAGTGCTATTGCAATGGAATTGCAAGAAACTATAAAAAGATCAAGGGAATTCTTAAAGGAGAATAAAAAAACTTTCTATATTAGTATCTTGGAGCAAGATGGAATTTTCTTTCTTTCAAGTGAAATAGCCAACACTATTAGAGATTTAGACCTTGGAGTTGTTTCTATAAGAGATTTAGAAGGGTTTTTTAGAAAATTTAAATTTGAGAGCTTAGAGATTAATATTATATCTACTGTATCGCAAGAAGAAAGTAGAGGGAAGAGACTTTTTGATAAACTTTGGACTGTGGGAGAATATACAGTAAAATACCATAAAGTTTTAGCATCAGATCAAATAATAAAACCTTATGAAAAAATTGCTGAAGAATATAAAAGAAATTCAATATTTGCTTATGTTTCTCAAAATTACCCAATAGAAGATATTAGAAGATGTAAACATTTAAAGATTGGAACTGACGTATCAATTGAGAAGCTAGAGTTTGTAAAAGACATTCCTTTAAACAGTGTTATTATTTATCAAGAAGAGGATAAAAATCACAAAGAAGCCATATTCAATGTTCTTTACGATAAATCAGATTTTATATGTTATGGAAATATGAATTTCAAGAAAAATGAACTAAGAGTTTTAAGACTTTCTACTTCGGAAATTATGAGCTTTTTACGAAAGGTTGAAGCTGGGGAAAAAATAGCAAGCTATTTTCCTCAGTTCCACTTTATAGAAGGGATTAAAGAGAAGTTTGGAATTTGTTCAATGCATTTACTCCAAATAAGAGAAGATGGAATATACACAAAATTCTATGGAGAAGATTTTTGGATTGGTGAAATAAATGATTCTTATGAAAATTTGTTGCTAAGACTCACAAATGTCTCTAGAGTCGACCGTGTAAGAACCTACAAAATGATAGAAGTAATTTTTTATTATGTTTCAAGACTCTCAATCCAAGAGCCTTATAAAATTTCAAATATATTATTTTCATCTATGAAAAACTCTCAGTTATCAGATTATGTATGGCCATTTTTGGGGATACGAACAGAGCAATATCTCTATATTATAGATATAGAAGAAAGAAAAATTAAGAAAACGATGAAGAAAAGTTTGTCGTTGGAAAATCTTTTTAACGAAGGTTTTGGTCATAGGCTTTTAGAAAATGAAGGTTTTAAAGTTTTACATAAAAATATCAAGGAAGCTTTTAAAATATAAAGGAGATTGTATGAAGGTTATTATTGGAGGTTTAAGCAAATTAGGTAGGGAATATTTAAAAACTTATAATAGTAAAGTACTTATTTTGGAACATGCAGAAGCTATAGGAAGACATATAAATTTTATCAAAGAAAAAGGATATAAATATTTCCCAATTGATTTTAGATACTTAACTCAAGAAGAACTAGAAGGGTTAGGAATCTTTTTAAGAGAATTAGATGAGGAAATATCAAGTGTTTTGGTGATGAGCGGGACAAGTTCCACACAATCTGTACATTCAATAACTTTAGAAGAATGGGAGAATGTATTCTCTGTTTCTCTTAAAGGCCCTTTTTTTGCAGTGAAACAAATGCTTCCTTATTTAAAAGAAAAGGGAAATATTGTAGTAATCTCTTCTATGAACTCTGTAATGCCCCATCCTAAAAGAGCTGATTATAGCTTAGCAAAAGCTGCTTTGAATATGTGGGTAAAGAATCTTGCTGTTGAACTGAAAGAAAAACATATTTATGTAAATGCTATTCTACCTGGTTATATTTATGAAGAAGATTATTATAATAGCGCTCTTTTATATACAAAAGAAAATGGAAAAATGGTTGGAGATTATCTTATATCATATGAAGATGTGGTAAATCTGATACAATATTTATTAGAAAAGAATTTTGGGGCGATGAATGGCCAGCTCTTTTTAATGGATAAAGGTTTCAGCCTTTAATTTAAGATAACTTTATAAGCCAGAGGTTTAATAAATAAAATGTAGATGATTTATGATTTGAGAGGATATCATGAGACTAAATACGTTATTCATTTATTTAAAAAATAACCATGGATTTTATTCAACTGTACAAGAAAAGCATAATACAAAAATTCAAGAATTCTTAAAAGAAAATAATATTCAAGCAATTCAATTTATTGAAAATAATATATCAAATATAGTTGATTTTGTAGAGGATATATTGGTTGAAGGATCTATTAACATAGCTTTTTATGTAGATAATGGTAACTTCAGAATTAGTTCAGTCATAACAAAAGAACTGAAAGAAAACTTTGGTAATATAAGGGTAATATGGTTGGGAGATGAATTTTCATATTATGAATATGCCATGGAGAAATTTAAGGTAGATATATGTATTTTGGCTGAATATGAAGAAACCTTTTTAAAATTATTATCTGGAGATACTTTATCAGAGAGTAATAATATATTAGTTAAAAACGATGAGGGTTTAGGACTAAAGAAAGATTTTATTTCAACAAATTTTGAAAATGATTCAATTTACTTGGAGATAATAGATAAAGAAAATAGATTGATGATGGGCAGTGGAAATATTATTTCATCAGAAAAAGAGAATTTTGATAAGATAGATTTTTATAAAGATACTATGAAAGTTGACTTGGAGTCAAAGATTACTGGAATATATCCGAGTTTTGGTGTAGGTAACAATACTAGGCAAATTTACATAGGGAAGAATAATCTTAAGGAAGAGCAATATGAAAAGCTAAAAACATACTCTAGCATAAATAGTACAATTCTTTCTTGGGGAGATAATAGCAACCTTCAAAATAACTATACTAACAATCTAAAGATAGCTGAAAGAAAAAATTATTTTCTTTCACACTTTCATCAAATATATGAAGATGAAGGTGTAAAATTTATTAAATTTGATGGCTATACGAAGTGTATAGAAGTTTGTTGCCTTGATTATTTAAAGGTATCTAATGATACGAAGAGAGTGAATAATACTAATGAATCTACTAATAAAAACATTGATACAAATGTATTAATGAGTACAATGAAAGAAAATCATATAGAATATTTAACTATTACTAGTAGAGAGGATTTTAATAAATTTACTGAGGATCTAGAGTTTTTCATGGAATATGGAAAATTTAAATATCATAATGTGAAATTTATTTTAGAAAATCAGTGTAGGTATAGTACTAGTGGTGCATGTACTATAAAGAATTTGATTCGGTTTAATTTAGATGAAGAAATGAACATAATACCTTGTAATGGTTGTAGAAAAGTTGTGGGAAATATAAATGATCCTTATATAAAGACTGTAAGAAAGATATATAAGGAGGCTGAGAAAGTACACACATCGCGAAAATGTATAGAATGTGAAGTGAAAGATAGTTGTTCAAAGTGTATTATGCTTCCAGAGTTTCTTTCAGAGGAAGAGTATTGTTGGTTTATGAAAAAATATAAAATCATCGATGAGTTTAATGTGAAAAAATCTATATTAAGATATTTAGTGAGAGAATCTAATGTTTTTTCAAAAATAAAAGTTGATGATGTTAAGTTCAGTTCTAAATATATATCACATATATTACCTAATAATATTTATATTCAAGGAGAGAGTGTTGTACTTGATAAAATACACCTTATATATATAGTAGATATGCCTATGATTTTTGAAGTCAATACGGGACGGATTATGAAAATAAGTAAACAAATTGCACTGATTATCGAAGGCGGGCTTAAGGGAACTTCGAAGGATATGATGATTGAAGCTTATGGACAGGTATTTAATGTAGACAAAAATATCAGTAGAAAAGCAGTAGAAATAATCTTAGATAAATTGCTTGCTATGAGGTATATAAAAATAAAAGAATAGTGACATAAAGGTATACATATAGGAGGGAAACTTCAAAAAAATTATAGATTTTCTATAATAATTAATGTGAAATTAGGCTGTATATAATATAGAGTGATATCTCTCTAAGGATAGGTGATTATATGAAAGGACAAGGAAAGTTTACATGGAACCCTTTAAGAAGAGCTGATGATATAGATAATTTAAAATGCATTACAAGTGCTGAGGGTTGCCATATATATGATGAGTATGGAAAAAGATATCTAGATTGTCAATCTGGTTTGTGGAACGTATCATTAGGCTATGGAAACAAGCATATAATTGATGCTATAGTAAATCAGTTAAATAAGGTAACTTATGTTAATCCTTGTGAACATACAAATGATACTGTATTGAGGTTGTCTAAAAAAATTATTGATATTACGCCAGAGAAATTTAATAGTATTTTTTTTACTTGTACAGGCTCTGAATCTGTTGAATTAGCCATTAAATATGTTAGGAAGTATCAATCCCTTATAGGAAACTATAGGAAGAATAAAATAGCTGTTCTAAGTGCTTCATATCATGGGAGTTACTATGGCTCAATGTCAGCTAGCCAAGTAGAAAATAATTTTAAGGACGGCTATGGGCCATTCCTTGATGGATTTATTAGTTTTCCTATACCATTTTGCAGATGTTGTAAGATTGATGAATTAAAAAAAGAGTGTTTAGATGGATTTCTCATTGAACTAGAGAAAAACTTTGAAAAGTATAAAGAACATTTAGGTGCTATAATACTTGAACCAATATTAGGTTCAGGCGGGGTTATTACACTACATAAAGAGTATTTGCAGTTACTTAGAGAGTTGTGCGATAAATATGGAGTATTATTGATATTTGATGAAGTAGCCACAGGCTTTGGACGTACAGGGAAGATGTTTGCTTTTGAACACTATCAAGTAATACCAGATATAATTTGTTTATCAAAGTGTATGAATAGTGGTTATTTGCCAATAGGAGCTGTGTTGATAAGTGATAAAGTTAAGGAGCCTTTTATCAAGAGTGAAAGTTTAGTATTTCATTTATCTACACAAAACTGTAATCCAGTGTGTTGTGCTTCAGCAGAAGCTGTAATAGATCAACTGCAAGAAGAAAATTATATAGAAGCCGTTGAGATCAAAGGAAAGAGGCTAAAAGAAAAGTTGCAGGAGCGACTGATAGATCATAATTTGGTCTTTGACATAAGAGGCAGAGGTCTTATGTTATCAATTGATTTGGTGGATAGTAAGGCAACGAATGAATTGATTAATAAAGATAAATTAGATAACATTATAAGATTACTAAAAAATAGAGGGTTAATAGTTGGAAAGTTTCATATTGACAATGTTACTGCTGGAATAGACCTTTTTCCCCATTTCATAGTAAATGAAAAAGATATGGATGAAATAGCTGATACTATATCAAAGGTATTAAATAGGTTTGGATAAAAAAATAGTAACTAGTCGAATAAGGAATATATTAAGAATTTATTTTTGTGCATTAATATAGTAATACTTGTTGATAGTTTAAGCAGGGGGTTATTGGGAAGTGTTCCAATAACTCCTCTCTTTTTATATTTTTATAGGAGTGATATCTTTTAATAGTCTAAGGACTTCAAATTATTTCTTGGATTCACTAATATAGGTTTCAAGAAATAGAGTAAAATACTTGAAAGTCGTTGATAATCATTGTATTATTCTGTTAATGGCTATGATTTCAATAAATAATGATGTTTAAGGCAAATAGGACGATGATGGATGGATTTAGATGAAATGAGAGTAAATATTGCAAAGAGAGGAAAATGAGGCATTCATATTATAATTACGTCTGTTTTTATTTGGTGTCTCGTACTTCTTGTATGGCTGTTGCCGATAAAAAATATTGAGAGCAAGAATATGTTAACTTTCTTTGTTTTGACACCACTATTACCTTTCTCGTATGTGGTTTCGAAAATAGTAAAATCAGAGTTTTCATCAAAAGATAACCCACTTAATAAATTGGGACTCTTATTTTCTATGAATCAAATGTTGTATATTTTGATTCATATGTGGGTATATCCAACAGTACCTGATAAAATGTTGATGGTTATGGCAATTATTTTTGGGGCACATTTAATGCCTTTTGGTTGGTTGTATAAATCAAGAGCATATTCAATAATGTCCGTAGTATCTATTACGGCGCTGATTATTGTCGTTAAATTCAATTCAATTGTGCTTTCAATTGTCATGATAGTATTTGAAATTGTATTTAGTATATGGTTAATGTTCGAAAATAGCACTTCAAATTCTTTAAAGAGTTAGGTAAGGTAAAAAAAATATCTTATCTCTTTGTAGGCTTGAAATTTAAGGAACTTTGGACAAAGGAAACATTTACTTGTGAAAATGAAGAGTTATCTGTGAAGATACCAGCACATGGAGCAAAACTTTATAAATATTAATCAACGATAAAGAAAATTATAATAATGACAAGAGCTAGTGTTTCTATAGGAAGAAACAGTGGCTCTTTTTTAATTATATATGTTTCGATTAAAAATTTACATTGGTTTCATAAACGGTATAAGTGTTTAATGTAGAAATATTAATGGATACCACATATTTTACAAAAAATAATAAAATGTAATTGATATGTAGGACTATTGCTAATAGTAAAAATCTAATGATAAGTCTTGTATATTTTTGGATAATGTTAATTTAAAAATTAACATTAAATTAACATAAAAGTTATAAGTGAAAGAAAAGTATTATTGAGTTATGGAAAATAATGCGATATTATACAAGTACATGAGAAATTATGTAAATAAATGTGAAAAGGGTGGAATTTATGAATCGTAAAGAAGGAAGTATTAAACAGAAGGTTGCTTTAATGATGGCTATGCTTTTGGTAAGTACATCAATTAACCTTCAATCGGTACAAGCAGTAGGAAAAAAGAAAAATTTACAAGAGAGAATTTTCTCTGATAGTGGAAAAGAAAATTTAGACTTTAAAAAACCAATGACACCGAAACAATATGAGATATTATCACTTAGGAATAGGAGGAATCAAGGAAATTTAGAATCAGCACCTGAAAAGTATAAATTAATTAAGGTTGGTGAACATTCAAGCACTGTTGATGAAAAAAAAGATTCAGATAAAGATGGGCTTGAAGATTCACTTGAAAAATATTTTGGAACAGATGTGCAAAGGGATGATACTGATGAAGATGGTTTGAGCGACTACATAGAAATCATATTAAAATTGAACCCATTAAGTAAAGATACAGATGGGAATAGTATTGAGGATGGATTAGAGGATGCTGATCATGATGGATTAAGCAATCTAGAAGAGAAAAATATTGGTACAGATTGCTCTGAAAAAGATACTGATGGAGATAAATTATTAGACGGAGAAGAATTAAAAGTAAATCAAACTTCGCCATTGTTAGAAGACACTGATGGAGATTCATTAACAGATAAAGATGAAATATTGTTAAATTTAAATCCATGTAAAGCTTCTTCTGATGAAGTTACTCATGATAGTAAAAGGAGAGTACAACAAAATTTAAGTGATAAGCGAATTGCAGATTCTTTAAAAAACAGTAGCAATTTATTTGTTCCTTTCTTGTCAGGTGCTACATCTAGAGTAATAGACGAGAATGTGTTCTTGGATAAATACAATAATGATGTATTGGGTAAAAATCCTGCTGTTATAAGTGAGCCAATTCAAGTAAAAACTTTGTTAAATGAAGGGGATCAATTACTTCTAAGATTTGATTACAGAAACTTTTTGAATTCTCATGATGAATCAGCCACGGATAAACTTACTATCTGTCAATTCAAAAATGATGAGTTCATTCCTTTGGAAACAAATAATGATAGGAGTAATAGAACTTTGAAAGCCAATATATCCGGGGAAGGTATTTATTTTGTCCTTGATATTGGGAGTTTTTTAAATGGCATGGGTATAGATACGATGTCTGGGAAAAACAGTTATGAAAAAACTCATTCATCACTAGCTGAAAAATTGAATACAAATATAGTAGTTCGATCAGAAAATGATAAAACTATGGTTTTACTAAATGATTATCAATATGTTAAGTTAGATGATAAAGTTTCTGAAGCAAGCAACATAGACTCAGATGGAGATGGGGTTAGTGACTATAAGGAACTTGGGAAAAAAACAGTAAAAGATTTAAAACCTTTTGTTAATACGTTACTTAAGAAAGAAGGAATTTCAGAAGATCAGTACACGGGAAAAACAACCGTTGCCGTATATCAAGCTGTATCAAATCCAACCGTGGCTGATAGTGATTATGATGGAAGAGATGATTCGAATGATCCAAATCCAGGAAGTAATTCGTTTTCTGGAATGTTGAGTACAGATTATGCTAATTCCAATGTTTCATATATAATGGACTATAGAGATTTCTTTAGCAGTAATACCTCCTATAACACTGATATTGGAACAATATCTTCATTATACTCATCAATTATATACCACGGTAGTACATACTCTGGCATGAATATGAAAGAATTTATGGAGAGTAACGGTATGTATGATGTAACTTGTTATGATTTTACTAGTACCTATAGTGACTCAGATGTATCTGAAGCTTACATAGGGCATAGAAAGGTTTCATATTCTGGGCAAACAAAAGAAATAATTGCTATAGTGGTAAGAGGTACAAATGGAACCATTAAAGAGTGGTCAAGTAATTTTGATGTAGGAACTACAGATCAATACTATAGGTACGCAGATTGGATGGTAGTAAATAATCACAAAGGCTTTGATGTAGCAGCCACAAGAATATTGAGATGTTTGCAGCAATATGAATCTCTAGGATACATAGATACGTCAGTTCAAGGTGTATATTGGGTAATGGGACACTCACGAGGTGCTGGAATAGCTAATATTATTGGTGCACGCTTAATTGATAAGTCAAAATATGTGTATGCATATACTTTTGCTGCTCCTAATACTACAACGGCTTCTAATGCTAGCAATTATGTTGGGATTTATAACATTTTAAATACAGATGATTTTGTTCCATATTTGCCAATGGCTCCTTGGGGGTTCAAACACTACGGAAAATCCGTTAGTATAAGCATAGCAGATAATTACGAAAGTGAATGGGAAAGTTTAACTAAATGCACAAATGAATTTGGTGTAATAGATTATAATAATGATGCAATAGGCATGAACGATACATTGGAAGCATTAAGTGCTATTGTAAATAATCGAAATCAGTGCTACTTATACACTTGTGACTGTCATGGTGATGACTCTTTGGACAATATTACTATTAGAAATTATGGAACATCTAAAAACAGCAGAGAAGAGGCTATAGCAAAAATACCTGCCAATGCATTACCTTACTGTAAAATTACTAGATATACTGGTACCTTGTTTATTGGATGGGATTTTGAAGTCTGTCAACAACCAGAATATTTTATGCAGGTATTAGCAGCATTTATGGGAAATAGTATTAGCGCTACAAGGTTTGCAGTTGAACTCAATATAGCTGATAGATACGAGTCTGCTAAAACTGCTATTATTAGATCAGGGTTAGGAGGACTTGCACATCCACATTATCCAGAATCATATTATTTGCTATCGAAGCATGTTTATGCAAGTTCATTTTAGTGAATAATGGTATTTTTACAACAAAACTGAAATGGAGGTAGCTGATATGAGAAAATATAGGATTTTTTATGTACTTGACTCAATATGGATAGTTTTCTTCTTTTTAAAAGCTGTTATAGAAAACAACTCATCTAAAACCGGTTTAGTGGCACTTGAAAGTCTAGGACATTTTGTTCTTTACAGTATTTTATGTATTATAGGGATTTTAGCACTTGTTATAGTGATGATAATTCATAAAATTTCTATAAAAAAACGTAAGATAAATAGATAAAATGAATGAATTTATTTTGATATTGTGAGATTTTGATTTTAAATTGAATATGGTTTAAACTCCTTTAGACGTATAGGTTTGAGGGAGTTTGTTTTGCATAAAGATAAAGTTGTTACTTCATTAGTAAGTATAAAAACTAGAAGAATTCCATCAATTATATTTGCATTTTAGCATTTTATTTATGGTAATGCAAATAGTATGTATTATTAAAAAAATGAGGTATTTTATATTTGAATAGGAATCAACTTCTTATTTTTTATATACGCCTTTACAGGGAAAATTATGACAAATTTCATAGTTATGATTATTAACAATGAGATGATAATATGAATAATATCCGGATAAGAATAGTACATACTTTTTACTAAATACTTGCTTTCTAAGAACTCTTGATTAGAAGAATCATAAATTACATGTGGAGGATATATATGAATAAGGTATATAAAAATAGAGATGAGTTTCTTTGTAGTGTTTTTGATAGAGCAGCTTCTGCTTTTGGGAGTAAAGGACCGAAATACTTTCAGTATTTTGGGAAACGGTTGGTGGAGTTATCGAATTTACAACCTAAAATGAAAGTTTTAGATGTTGCAACAGGAAGGGGGGCTTCATTATTTCCAGTTGTAGAGATAATTGGACAATTAGGATTTGTCACAGGTATAGATTTTTCTAAAGAAATGATTGTTGAAACAAAAAAAGAAATTAGATATGAGGGTTATAATAATGTTCAGCTACTTCAAATGGATGCTGAAAGCCTTGAATTTGATGATAATAGTTTTGATTATGTTTTATGTGGTCTTTCAATTCAATTTTTTACAAAATACACTGATGCGTTAAGGGAGATGAATAGAGTTCTTAAACCTAATGGTAGGCTAGGGTTATCAACCTGGAAAAGGAAAGATACAACACCTTTTTTTATGAATATTGTAGCAAAATATCTAAGAGATGTGTGCGTACCTTATAACATGAATAAAGAAAGGGGAGAATTTGGTACTGATGAATCATTAAGAAAAATGCTAAGTGATGTAGGTTTTCGTAAGATTCAAGTTATTGAAGAACATAAAACATTCTATTATAAAAATGAGGATGAATGGTGGCAAGAACAATGGTCACATGCAGGGAGAGCTGCTTTCGAACTTATAAAAAACTTAGGAGATGAAGTGTATAATCAATTTAAAGAAGAAGTCTCAAAAAAGTTAGTAGAAAATACAGATTCAAAAGGTATTCCATTTGAAGCAAGTATTCTTTATGCTTTTGGTGATAAATAAATACCGTATAATAATATATTAAAGTTTGATAGGTGAAAGTATGGCGATTAATGATAAAGATCTTATAAAGAGAATAGCAGAAAATTCCTTGATTAATGTAGGTAATAATTATCGTATTAAAACTGTAATGGAAAAGGCTATGAGAGGAGAAAAAGTAACTATAGTCTATTTGGGTGCTTCTATTACTGAGGGAATTATGGTTGAGGAGAAAGAATGTTTTACCATAAAATCATATAATTATTTTTCAAAAAATTTTGGTGTAGGAAATAATGTAAAATATGTAAATGCAGGAGTTTCAGGCACAGATTCTGTATTGGGACTAATCCGTGCAGATAGAGATGTACTAGAATATGAACCTGACATTATATTTGTTGAGTTTGCTGTTAATGATACAAAGAATAATTTATGTAGAGCAACTTTTGAAGCATTGGTTGCGAAAATGTTAACAAGTAAGACAAAACCTATAGTTATACTATTATTTGCTGTATCTGAAGTAGGTTACACCTGTCAGGGGCAGATGAAGCAGATAGGAATTCATTATGATTTACCGATGATCAGCATTAAAGAAGGAATCATACCAGAAATAAATGCTAATCAGATTACTTGGAAGGATTATTCTGATGATCTAGGGCATCCTAACAACCAGGGACATAGCCTTATTACAGAAATGATCAATCACTATTTTGAAACAGCTTATAAAAAAGCAAAGGATACAGGCTACAAGCTGTCAGAAAAAGCTTTCTATGGACTACAGTTTCAAAGTATGGTTATGCTTGATTCTTTAAATGCAAATTTAGATACCACTGGAGGCTTTAAAGCTACAGAAACAATTGCAGCAATGAAAAATGGTTGGGTACGTAAGGCAGGAGCTTCGATGGAAAGTTTCTTGTTTAACCTTCAATGTAGAAGTCTATTTGTAGTTTATAAAGAAAGTAGTAATATTAAGACAGGTACCGTAGAAGTATATGTGGACGGAAAGATGAAACTTTTGTTAAATGGGTACAATAGTATGGGTTGGGATAATCCAGTGACAAAGCTTGTATTTGATGAACAGGATGCAGAGATACATACTATTGAGATAAAAGTACCCGAGTGTGATGCGGAGAAAGAATTTACAATCTTAGGATTTGGATATTGTAGTTTATAGCCAGGTACCTTGTCCAATTAGTTTCTTCAGAAGTACAATATATTCATGTGCTGCTTTTGATAGATAACGGTTCTTTTTTGATGCAAAGACAATTTCATTAGTTGCATGTTCATTATTTAATTTATAATAAACGGGATGATCAGCATAATTGCCAAAACGTATTAAAGTGTCAGGTATAAAAGTAAAAGCGATTCCTGATAAAACCCAATGAAAAGCTGTTTCTATTTGGCTTGAATATAGAATAATATTTGGGTTAATGTTACTTTCCTTAAAAATCTCTATAAAAACATTATGTGGACTTTGACCAGGTTCAACTATGATGAATGGGTGATTTTCGCAGAGGGATAAATCCAAAGCATCTACCTGGTAGTAGTAATCTGAATCATAAGTAATATCTTCAGGAGTAAGTTGTAAATTTTCTCTCTCTAAATTAAAAGGATGTCCTTTGGGAACTGCTAAATAATAAGTTTCGTCTGAGAGTATTTCAACTTGAAATATCTTAGGATCAAAGATATTTGTATCAATGCAAATATCTATATTGCCTTCAAGTAGTGAATTACTTAGTGCATTGATAGAATCAGTAATTATATTTAATTTAATTCTTGGGTATTTTTTATGAAATGCAGCGATACTTTTAGTGAGAAGGAATGATGCACGAAAAGGAGAAGTGCCGATTGTTAGTTCTCCTACTTGTAAATCACTTAAGTCTGCTAGTTCATAATTCAGCTCATTCTCTATAGCTTGTATTTTACGAGCAGCTTTCACAAAGGCTTCACCAGCAGGTGTTAATTTTAGAGGTGAAGTGCTCCGATCAAATAAAACCGTTTTCAATTGGTATTCTAAGTTCCTAATAAATTGACTAAGAGAAGGTTGTGTTACAAAAAGCCTTTTTGCAGCTTTGGAAAAATTACGTTCTTCTGCTAACACAAGAATATATTCTATTTGTTGTGATGTCATTTACGATTCCTCCGTAAATATTTTTATCAAAAATAATGAAAATCTGTAAGTATTATAAGTAAATGCTTATACTTTGTATAATATTATAACTATTATACGAATTCAAGTGCTAATGATATAATTAACATATGAATCTAGTATGAAAGAAATAGATTTGAGAATTACATAAAAAAGCAGCTTAACATTTTCAAAATTACCATATGTTTTGGGAAGTATTCCGGATATTTATGTAAAATTTTTACCTATATTTAATATTTTTCATGCTAAGATTGATAATTTAAAGGTGATAGAACTAACCATATCTAGCCATATGTAATGTAAATAATGTTAATAGGTGAGATAACTTAGTTATCGTTAGATTTGTAGTTATGTTTTATTTCTTGGAAATTTTTTGCAACGATAGGAACATATATGTTAAAACTTGATTATTACATTTAAATGAAAAAAATAAAATATTGTGGAGGAGAAAAATGATAAAAAAACTGAATATCAAAAAAATGGTTTCTTTATTTATGTCAGCAGCGGTTATTACAACAATGATATCAATACCAACTATAAAGACTTATGCTGCTGAAGATGAGAAGCTGCTGTACACTTTTGATGATAGTACAACCATGGGCTGGAATGTTGTAAATCCAGCTGCAAATGGAGGTGCTTTTGATACTAATGTCAGTGCACCAATAGAGTATAGCGAAGATTTAAAAATGGATGGCAATGATGGCGCATTAAAAATTAACGCTAATTTTACAAATAAGACCTGGGACGATGCAAGTGTTATGGTGAATTTAGGTGCAACAGGAGAAGACTTTTCAGCTTACGATACTCTTGACTATGATCTATTTGTTCCAACTAATTTTGACAAGAAACTGATAATTGGTACAGCAGGAATGGATTCAAGTTGGAAATGGCAAGATGATTTATTTACTAGTGATTATAGTGGAATTGATCTTAATAGTGGCGAACAGACTACTATAAGTGGTAAAGCTTATAACAAGTTGCATGTAACTCGTTCAAAAACGAAAGCTTTTGATAGTTTGTCGGATAAAACTTTCATGGCTTTTATAATCAAAATTGCTACAACTGCTACAACTTATTGTGGACCAATATATTTAGATAATATAGCAATATCTAAAGGTGGATATGATCCAAGTGCTATACCTTCAAAATCAGGAAAAGATAATATTTGTCTTGAAGCTGAAAACGGAACACTGACAGGATTAAATATTACTAAAGATAGCAGTGCGTCAGGTGAATCTTATGTTCAGGGTTTTGATGCTCCTGGAGATACCTTGAAGGTAACTGCTGATATACAAATTAGTGGCTCTTATGCAGTAGTAATTAGATATAAAACTTTTGGCGGAGATAAAAGTAATCCAGTGTATCTTAATAAGACAAAAGTAAAAGATTGCAGTTTTAAGCAAACAGATCAGTGGAAGGATGTTATAGTAGGTCCATTAAAACTAAAGGCTGGAAAAAACGAATTTTCAATCGGCGTAAGCTGGGGTTGGATAGCTGTTGATTATATAAGTTTTATAGGTGGCGATGGAAAACAGGTTAGTAAGGTAGATTTATCAACTAGTACTACAAGCTCCCAACCATGTGATATACCTGTCAACTTTACAGCAGTAGCAGATGATGCTGCACAGTATAGATTTGAAGTTAAAAAGGTAGACGGTGAATGGAAAGAGATAAGCAAATATTCTAGCAGTCTATCTTGTGTATGGGTACCAGGTACTGCTGGGGATTATGAAATAAAAGTTACTGCTCGTGGTTTATCTTTGATTGATACGCAAGCTGAACAAACAATTAAATATACTGCATTACCAGCCTATGAAAATAAACCTTTAGTTAATCAGATGTTCGGCAGTGGTATGGTACTTCAAAGGGATATAGACAATGCTATATGGGGTTGGGCTAAACATGGTACAAATGTAACTGTAACCATAGGTACAGAAACTTTCACTGGAGTTTCAGATATCGATGGAAAGTGGAAGATAGGCATAGGAAAACATTCAGCAGGAGAACCTTACAATATATCTGTTGTTGCTGGAGTTGAAACTGTGAATATCACTGATGTTCTTTTTGGAGACGTATGGCTATGTTCAGGTCAATCTAATATGGCATTTACATTAAAAGAAGCTGCAGAGGCAGCTAATGAAATTCAGAATTCAAATTATCCAAATATACGTTACTATACAGTACCTATGAAGACAAGTCCTGCACCTGTTGCAACTATGGAAAATCCTGAAGGATGGAAGGTTTGTTCACCTAGTACAAGTAGTAATTTATCAGCAGTAGCATACTTCTTTGCTAGAAAGTTAAATAAGGATTTAAATGTACCAATTGGAGTAGTCTTTTCTGCTGTGGGAGGAACTAAGGCAGAAGAGTGGACTAGCTATGAAAGTCTACAGACTATGCCTGAATATGTAGATTCCTCAAATGAAATTAAAACAGGTACGGCAGACATAGATATAATATCTTCACCAACTGTTCTTTATAATGGAATGATTGCGCCAGTCGTTCCATATGGGTTAAAAGGAGTACTTTGGTATCAAGGAGAAAGCAACTGGGGAGAAAGTACATATAATAAACTATTACCTACTCTTATTTCTGATTGGCGTAAAAACTTTGGTATAAAGGAACTTCCATTTATACTTGTTCAAATATCAGCTTATGGAACTCTTCAATCTGAAACGAATATAGTTCAGAATTGGAATGGTTTGGCGGAGATTCGTGAGGCTCAGCTAAAGACTATGTTAAGTGATAAAAATGTAGGTTTAGTTGTTACCACAGATGTTGGAGATCCGGCGAATATACATCCAACCAATAAGCAGGATGTTGGGTTGAGAGCTGCTTTAAGTGCTGAGAAAAAAGTGTACAACCAAAATATTATTTATTCTGGACCTATATATAAATCAATGGTGGTAGAAGGAAATTCTATAAAAATAAGTTTTGATTCAATAGGTAGTGGATTAATGGTGGGTTTAAAACAAGGCTTAACACCGGCTGTAGAAGTGAAGGATGGTAAATTAACAGGCTTTGCTATTGCAGGTTCTGATAATGTCTTTTATTTAGCGGATGCTGTAATCAGTGGAGACACTGTAGTGGTATCATCAAGTAAAGTAACTAACCCTACAGCAGTAAGATTTGGCTGGGCTGATTCACCAGTTACTAATCTTTATAATAAAGAAGGATTACCTGCTTCGACCTTTAGAACAGATACAACTTATATAAGAGTAGCAGAGGATATACCTACAGTTTTATATGGAGATATAAACAAAGATGGAAAAGTTAATGCTTTAGATTTTGCATTATTTAAAAAGTTCCTGCTAAGTTCATCAGGTACATATGATACAATTTTAGATCTTAATAAGGATAATTCCGTAAATGCCGTGGATTTTGCTATCTTGAAAAAGTATTTACTTGGAGGTATAAGTAGTTTACCATATGTGAAATAGTTACGGGTATTGAAAACTAAATCATTATATATATTTAAAGGACTTACTATCAAAAGTAAGTCCTTTATAATGCCACTAAGAGAAATGTAGCATAGGAATTATATTTCATTATTTCACTGAATTCTGAGAAGCAGTTTCTTCCATTTCAAGGTCTACATCTTCAAGCTTTATGACAGTTGTTTTATGTTTTAATTTATAGTACGACCACAAACCAATAAAGATAGGTAATCCTATATAAGAAGCGATTACACCACTCCAATCAATTGTATCTGCATCAAAGTAGCTAATCCCTTGACCAAAGATTACGATTATACAAAGTATTAATGCAATGATTGGCCCTAATGGGAAGAACTTTGCTTTATAAGTTAGTTTATTTATATCTCGACCTTGAGCAACAAAAGCTTTACGGAAACGATAGTGGCATAAAGCAATTCCAGCCCATGCAATAAAGCCAGCAAGACCTGAAGCAGCTACAAGCCACACATATACAGTGTTTTCAGCATAAAGTCCTGTTAGGAAACAAGCTGAAGCAATAACTGTAGTTAAAATTAATGCGTTGATTGGAACTCCTCTTGAGTTTAACTTTCCTAAGAAACTAGGAGCCCTTCCTTCTTTAGCCATTGCATAAAGCATTCTAGTAGAAGCATACATACCAGAGTTACCACAAGATAATACGGAAGTTAATATTACTGCATTCATTAAAGAAGCAGCGGCAGCAATTCCAGCTTTTTCGAAGACCATTGTAAATGGACTTACATCTACTCCAGCTTGTGTATAAGGTATAATTGCACCTACAACAAAAATTGTTCCTAGATAGAAAATTATAATTCTCCAAAAGATTGTATTAATTGCTTTTGGGATTGTTTTACCAGGGTTTTCACTTTCACCGGCAGCAATTCCAACTAATTCAGTACCTTGGAAGGAGAAGCCGGCAATTAAGAAGATTAAGAAAATCGATTTAGGCCCTCCAACAAATGGAGCTTCATCTATTGTAAAGTTACGAAGACCAATGGATTCTCCTCCTAAAATTCCAACAATAGTAGCAGTACCTATTACTAAGAATATAATTACTGTGATTACCTTTATTCCTGCAAACCAATATTCTGATTCACCATAGGCTTTTGCTGATAATAAGTTAAGAACTACAATTATTACTAAGAATAAAACACTCCAAATAATACTTGGTACGTCAGGAAACCAATATTTCATAAGTAAAGCTCCTGCGACCATTTCAGCAGCAACAGTGATTGCCCAGTTGTACCAAAAATTCCAACCTAATGCAAAACCAAGAGCTGGATCAATAAATTTAGAGGCATAGGTTTCAAAGGAGCCTGCAACAGGCATAAAAGTAGCCATTTCTCCTAAGCTCGTCATTAAAAAATAAACCATTATGCCAATACAAGTGTAAGCAACTAGAGCGCCACCAGGACCAGCTTGATGAATAGTATCCCCAAGTGCAAGGAAAATTCCTGTTCCAATGGCACCACCCATAGCAATCATGTTCAGATGTCTTGATTGCAGTGTTCTTTTTAATTCAGGTGAATCTGAATTTTTTTCATTTGTTATGTTCATGTTTATCCTCCTTATCGGTAGTTTTTCCGATAAGCGAATTACTGAAGATAGAATAAAAAAATACCCTGAGGCTACACTCAGGGTATTTAAGCATGTTTGCATACATAATATACAAACAAGTTTATCATACAAAGAATAATAGCTCTCCACAAATAAGTTTGTGACAGTCTTACATATATTCTATGTAAAACCAGTAGTACAACCTTAAAGCGATTAGTTGCATACTTCGGCGAAATTTCCTTTCAAACTGCATCATCGTGCTTAGCTCCACAGTTTTACTATTAAAGTTCGCGCCTCTATCTCAGATATTCACTTATAAATAAATACAGCATACACTATATTTCGATAAAGGTAAACTATCTTAAAATCAGTTGGATTATAGAATAATATTTTAAATTTTATAAAATGCATAAAAAAATAACTATTTTTTAAAAATATAAAGTTACTTATTATAAAATATCAAATTTACTGCATAAATTATACGATTTTATCAAAATGCATAAATAATCTTATAAACCCCAATATGCAAAGTTTTTATATAGACTCTTTTGTTTTCTCGCTTTGCAATTTTATAAGAGAAAAAACTAGTGCGCCTAATATTGCAGACAATATAGAAGCAATAATAATACTTATTTTAGCAGCGGACAACATGGCTTCATCTGAAAAGGATAAGGAAGCAACAAAGATAGACATAGTAAATCCAATACCTCCAAGTACGCTGGCACCATATAAATGACGTTTAGTTACTTCATGGGGAAGTTTTGCTATTTTAAGTTTAACCAAAATATATGAAACTCCAAAAATACCTATTTGTTTTCCAATAAATAGACCAAAGATAACGCCTAAGCTGACTGGTGTTAATATGATTGTCGAAAGAATATTAATATCAACAGTTATACCAGAGTTAGCTAATGCAAAGATCGGCATAATTACAAAGGAAGACCATGGCGTTAAAGTCTCTTCAAGTTTGTATAAAATTGAAGTTTCAAATTCAGCATCATTCTTACCAGAAGGCAACACCATCCCAAGCAGCACACCAGCAATGGTTGCGTGTATCCCTGATTTCAATAAGCAAATCCATAAAAGTATACCTCCGATAATATAAATAGGTACAAAATTAACATTAAGTTTATTAGCAAGTATAAGAGTCGCCAAAATAATTAGGGCAATAATAAAAGCAGTCCAGGAAATTTGGCTAGTGTAAAATATAGCAATTACAATAATAGCACCTAAATCATCAACTATAGCTAAAGCAGTAAGAAATACGACTATTCCTTTAGGAGCTTTTTTTCCTACTAAAGCAAGTATTCCTAAAGCAAAAGCAATATCTGTTGCCATTGGAATTCCCCATCCAGTTATAGTAGGTTCTTTATAATTAACCAACGCATAAATAATCGCTGGAACAATCATACCTCCTATTGCAGCGGAGATAGGGAGTATGGTCTTTTTAAAAGATTTAAGTTCTCCAAACAGTATTTCTCGTTTAATTTCCATACCAACTACTAAGAAAAATATGACCATTAATCCATCATTAATCCAGTGAAGCACTGACATAGATAAAGAAAATTTCTTGTAGCCGATAGTAAGATAAGTATGAAGAATATCATTATATTTTGTAGCAAAACTAGAATTTGCAATAATCATTGCTATTATTGCACAAAGTAGTAGAAGCAAGCCACTAGAAGCTTCATTCTTAAAAAACTTAGAAAATAGGTTTAATTTCTTATGATATTTTGTATTTTTCATATGTGTTTTCCTCCATATATTATATTTCCCTAAAACCTCAGTTAAAATAAAAGCGTTTAACTAAATATGATTCTTTATGAAACTTATATATTAAAAAAATGCAATAAAAAAGGTGGGAAAACTCAAAACGAGTTTCCCACCCCAGAAACTAAAATTGCTTGAAAGCAAATAACCAAATTTGCCCAACCGTACATAGTTATATTAACTTTTTAATGCTGTTTATATTATATTACATGATATTAGAGTAATCAACTTAAATTATTTTTTCTGGCAAAATAGATTAGAATAGTTAACAAAAATCATACTGATTTCCTGTGAGATTTCTTTAAGTGAGCTATCTATTTCACTACGGAGCCATACCTCATATAAATTAATGATGCCACCTGCAAAAAAATGTGCGTGAATGGAAAATTGAGGTGACTTTTTTGCATGCTCTGGAAAATCACTATTAGTTTTCATATAATCAACAAGGATTTCTTTTAGTTTTATAAGAAAATGTTCAGAACCTCTTGAATTGATAAGAGTTTTATAAAATTCTACATCATCTTCAAGCCAACTTGAGATTTTTAATAGAAGAGGTAAAGGGTTTTGAAAAAAGTTTTTGTGGCTGAATTCACCTAAAAATTCAAACATTTTTCCAATTATTTCATTGGATATCTGTTCCATAAGTGCTCGAATATCTTGATAGTGGGCATAGAAGGTTCCTCGGTTAATATCAGCACGGTTAATAATATCAGTAACTGTGATTTTCTCTATATCTTTTTCTTGTATTAATTCAATGAATGCCTCTCTAATCAATCTCCTTGAACGGATAGCACTTTTATATTCTGCTTTTTCACTCATAATTGAACTCCTAAAAAATTTTTTCTTTAAAATCATACAAAAAAAACTGCACTGTACTATTTTGTACATTTAACGAAAAACTGATGATTTCATATAAAAAGTAATTTTATTATAATGCATATATGATTAAAGTTCAACGAGTGTCTGATTTTGATAATATATACAATTTTGTTGCTATGATTGTTTTTATCTGTATGTATTGGATTTGAAATACTAAACACCAGTTGAAAAAGAGAAAAGTATTTAAGAGGGAGGAATGTTTTTATGAAGAAAATATTAAAGCATCGCTGGGTAATATTGAGTATTTGGATTGTAGCAACAATCTTATTTACAATAAACCAGCCAAATTTGAAACAAATTCTTAATGAAAAAGGAGAAGCAACAATCCCAGATACGGAAGCATCTATAATAGCGTCAAAGATGTTAGATAAAATGGGAACCTCTAAGGGTGATTCATTGTTAATAGTGTTTAACGATGAGAATAAAATTTCAGATGATGAAATGAAAGATATTGAGAAAAGTATAGATAGATTAAATGAAAGTAAGGATAGGCTTCAAATAACTAACATAATAGATCCTTTCAAAACTACAGAAGCTAAGGATCAATTAATTTCTAAGGATGAAACTACGATATTAGTACAAGTTTCCTTTGAAAAAGGTACAAGAGATAACAAAACGGTAATAAATGATTTTGATAAGGAGATTGAAGATGTTAAGGTAAAGCATTATATAACAGGTTCTCTTGCTATAAACAATGATTATACAAGTGACGTTGGTAAGGGGGTTGACAAAAGTGGAATAATAACAATTGGATTTATATTGATTGTCTTAATATTAATGTTTCGTTCTGTTGTTACTCCTATAGTAAGTCTTTTAGCTGTAGGTGTTTCTTATTTATCTTCTATGGGGATAATAGGTATACTTATTCATCAGTTCAACTTTCCGGTTACTAGCTTTACTCAAATGTTCGTTATCTTAGTATTGTTTGGAATAGGAACTGATTATCACATACTTTTATTCAACAGATTTAAGGAAGAACTTTCACACGGATTATCAATAGATGAAGCAGTTGTAACTAGCTATAAGACAGCAGGAAAAACAATAATATATAGTGGATTAACTGTTTTAATGGCTTTTGCAAGTTTATCCTTTGTAAAGTTTCCTGTTTATAGGTCAGCAAATGCAGTTGCTATAGGAATAGCAGCTCTTTTGATAGAAATTATGACATTTACACCTTTACTTATGAAGATTCTTGGTGGAAAACTATTTTGGCCTTCAAAAAATGCAGAAGGGCATAAGGAAAGCAGATTTTGGGGCAAAGCAGCAGAAGCTTCTGTTAAACATCCAGTACTTTCTTTGCTTATTGTAGCAATTATACTTGCGCCAACAATTATTTTTAATACAACTAAATTATCCTTTGATAGCATAAAGGATTTAAGTACTAGTAATCCTTCAGTACAAGGGTTCAATATTGTCGTAGATAAGTTTGGTGCTGGCAAAGTTATGCAGACTACTATAGTTTTAGAAAATGATGAAGCTATGGGGAATAATGAAGATTTAGCAGTTATAGATAACTTAACAGAAAAATTAAAGAAATTAGAAGGAATAAAAGAAGTTTATGGACCTACTCAGCCGAAAGGAGAAATGATAGAAGACTTATATACAAATAGTCAAACTAAAACTGTTGCCAGTGGATTATCTAGTACTAATGATGGAGTTAAAAAAGTAAAAGATGGTCTTACTACCATGAACAATAGTTTATCTATTCCTGATCTTTCACCAGTAAAGGATCTCTCAAATGGAACAGGAGAACTTCAAAACGGAATGGATGCTATAACAGCAGGACTAAGTAAAATAAATGATGGTATAAGTCAAGGTGTTAATGGTGCAGATAACTTAGCTTCGGGTATAGAACAGCTTAAGGGTGCAGATAACTTAGCTTCGGGTATAGAACAGCTTAAGGGTGGTATATCAAAATTAAATGGTGGACTGCAAGCCATTTCAAGCAATATTACAAAAATAAATAAAGGTTACACTGATTTAGGACAAGGTTATAAAAGTTTACCAGTATCAATAGGAGAAATAAAGCAGTTTGTAACAGCGATGGATACAAGCATTACGAATTTGGATGGAAAATTCCCAGGAGATCCTGATGTGAAAGCCTTGAAGGAAACTATTGAACAGTTATCTAAGGCATTAGATAACCTTACAAAAGGTATAAATACGGCAAATACTAATTATGATACACTTACATCTAGCTTATCAAAGGTTAATGAACAATTTCAGAAAATAATAGAGGGTACGAATTCTCAGTCGCAGCTATTTACAGGAATAAATGACCTTGAGAATGGAGCAAAAGCACTTTCTGATGGATTAAAAAAAGGCAGTGCTGGACAAAAACAAGTTATAGAAAGTATGGCACAATTAAAGAATGGTGCCGGAAAAATCAAAACAGGACAGGATGCCTTATATGATGGATTAAGTAAACTAAGTGATGGAATGACACAGTTAAAGGACGGATTAAGTAAAAGCAGTGATGGATTAAATGCTATATCCGATGGTATTAACAAGAGTGATGAATTCCTAACTCAGCTTACAAGCACCAAGAGTTTTTATATTCCTAAAGAAGCTTTTGATAAAGCTGAAATAACTAAAATGCTTGATATGTATATGTCCAAAGATAGAAAAATAGCTAAATTCACTGTGACTTTGGAGACAGAGCCATATGCAGATGATTCAATTAATCTTATAAAGGATATAAATACTTTCACTGAAAATCAATTAAAGGGTACAAAGCTTTCAGATGCAAAAGTTGGAATTGCAGGCTCAACTTCAGCTTCTTATGATTTGAAGAATATCGCTACTCACGATATAACCTTTACACAGATAATAGTTTTAATAGCTATCTTTATATTATTGATTATCGTAATAAGATCCTTCTGGATACCAGTATATATAATAGGATCATTGATAGCAGCATATTATACTTCATTATTAGCAACAGCATTTATTTCTAAGCTACTATTTAGTAGTGCTAAGGATGGGTTAGCTTGGAATGTTCCATTCTTCTCCTTTGTTATGATAGCAGCACTAGGTGTAGATTATAGCATATTCCTTATGATGCGCTATAAAGAATATAATAACCTATCACAAAAGGAAGCTATAGTTATTGCATCAAAAAATATAGGTGGAGTAGTAATGTCGGCAGCTATAATACTAGCAGGAACCTTTGCTACACTTTATCCATCAAATGTAGTTGTACTGATGGAATTAGCTATATGTGTTGTTATAGGATTATTCCTTCTTAGCTTTATCTTGCTTCCAATAGTGATACCGGCACTTATGTCGTTATCAGATGGTTTTCTAAAAAAGAAAAATGTTGAAGTAAAGGAAGAGGTATTAAATCAATAAAAATTTCAGCAAAAATGCAGGTAGTATATGATGAATATAAAGTTCATCATGTACTGCCTGTTTTTATTTCAAACGAACTTAGGAATTAATTTTTTAGAATATATAAAGGGTAATAACATCATAGCATAAACTACTTTACACTATAGAGTAGTTTATGATATGATGTTAATGAGGTGGTAAAATGTTTCAAATAAACAAGGAAATGATAAAAGGATATATTGAAAGCATAATATTAAGTTTGTTGGAAATTGAAGATATGTATGGTTATGATATTGTAAAAAAGATAAAAAATATATGCGAAGAAACCTTTGAAATTAAAGAAGGGACAATGTATGTAGTTTTAAAAAGGCTTGAAAATAACAAGCTTATAGAATCATACTGGGATGATTCAGAAAGTGGCGGAGGAAGGCGAAGATACCATCATATAACTGATGAAGGTAAAAAATATTTAGAAAATGCTAAAGATGAATGGCAATTTTTTAAAAGAATAATAGATAAGTTTTTGGAGGCGAATAAAAATGGATAGTATTGATAAATATTTGAATTCTATATATAAGAGTACAAGTGATTCATCAATGGAAACAGAAGACTTAAAACAAGAAATGCGGATTCATTTAGTGGAAACTGCAAAGGAACTTCAAGAAAACGGGTTTTCTGAAGAGGAAAGTATTAGGATGGCTATAGAAAGATTTGGTGAAGAATTTCAGTTAAGAGATGAAGTAAATCAAGTAGTAAAGCTTCAAAAAATATTTTCCTATAAAACCTTATTTGCATCACTAATATTGTTAGTAATATCTCTAATATTGTTTATAACATCGATTTTTGTTCAACAAGACTATCGAAGAAGATTTGATAGTATGAATGCTCAAACTAAGGAAATAGAACAAAAGTTAATAAATGGAGGAATCATTAGAGTTGATGCTTATATGAAAGAACTTTTTAAAGATGAAAGCAATAATCAACTTACATATGTAGCGATAAAGGAATTACCACAAAACTTCGATTGGAATACTAGCCATGAAACATTTGCCGGAGAAGTAAAGTATAGTTATCCTGAAACAATAGAAGATCAGTATTATTGGAATAGATTTGGACATGAAGTAACGTCAAACAATATTAGATACTTACTAGAAACAGGCGTAAAAACTTCTGCCAATACAGATAATTGTAGTATATATATTGGAGCGGGAATCTTCACCTTTTTATTGTCTTGGCTGCTGTTGATAATATGGTCAATTAAAAATATTAACAGACGTGGAAAATTAAATGCTAGTCGTTGTATATTATTAGGCTTAACAGGTATTATTGGATATTTTATCATTCTAAAGCTTACTAATGATAGCAATATTGTTGAGTCTAGAAACAATAAAATTATAAATATAGGTGTATCATGTTTAATAATGATTATAGTTTTTTTGGTAATCTGTGGGTTAGCTCTATTGTATATAATTCAAGAACCTTATAGATTTCATCGGTTAAATCAATTGATTTTTGGGTAAAAGGATTTTTAAATGGTTTATATTATATAAGTTATGAAGCGACTTTCTTGCAACATATATAAATTAACGGCAAATACCCCTAATGACATATATTAATTGTCATTAGGGGTATTTGCTTATTTTAAGAGATAATATCCTTTTTAATGAAAATATGTAGATAGATTTTGGGAAAATAACGCAATAACTTGCTTTTAACTTGATAATTTGTAATATTATAACTATAATGGTGCATATATGTAATTATCAGGGGGTGTAAAATGAAACGTAATGTCTTAATAAGAGTCACGTGTATCTTTCTAATTTTCTCTAATCTTTTATTTTCTTTTAATGAAGCCTTTGTATATGCAGCTGGAAATATATCAGCAATACAAGAAAAAGGTCAGTATTATGGAGAAGACATAAACAAGATAAATGAAAAAATAGAAACTGCAAAAGAAACAGAAAGCACAACTACAAAGGATCTTAGAAAACCAAGTGTAGCTAAAGAAGAGAAAGATGAAACCTATAGTGAAGATAAAGAAGTAGTAAGCAAAAGAACAGCTAATAGTAAAACCTATAAGCTTGATGAAAAAACAGAAGTAAAAGAAATATATTTTGACAAAGTGAATTTTAAAGATGAAAGTGGAAATTATCAAGAGGTTGATAATACGCTAGCTTTAAATGAGAAGGAAGAAAGTTATAAAAATAAAGCTAATGATTATCAGGTTGAATTTCCTACGGAAATAACTAAGGACAAAGGAATAGCAATAGAAAAAGGAAAAGCAGTTATCACTTTATTTCCTATTGAAGGGGATTTTTCAAGGAGTGCAGCTAAGGAAAATGCAATTTTATATAATGATGTTTTTCAAGGAATAGATTATCAGTACACTGTAAATAGTGATGCTGTTAAAGAAGATATTATTCTTAATCATTATGTTGATAAATTTACCTTTAAGTATGAAGTTAGTGCAAAAGGGCTAGACTTAAAAGAAGAATTTAATTCTATAAGAGGATATGAGCCAAGCAAAAAAGAACCTACTATTATATTAAATGCGCCTGTAATGACAGATGCCTCTGGAAAAATTAATAGTAACTTAAAAATAAAATTAGAAAAGAGATTATTTGCTAAGGATATTGTTACTGTAACCGTAGACGAAAACTGGCTTAAGTCTCCAGAAAGAGCGTATCCAGTAAAGATTGACCCAGCTGTAAGCTTTTATAATTCTGATTTTAACGTAGCCTCAGCAGAAGAAAATTCTCCAGACACTAATACTTTAAACAATGGGTATACCTATGTGGGTATGGATGATGGAGTTGCTTCAGGGAATAACAATTATATTATCAATGGATTTCAGAAAACTAGAACTTATGTTAAGTTTGATGTTGCATCTAAGGTTCCACAAGGAGCAACTATTGTATCAGCAAATCTTCAATTATATAAATATACTAAGTTTAGCGATGCTCCAAGGGAGATTGGATTATACGGTGTAAATGATGGTTATGATATAAGCACACTTACTTGGAATAATCAGCCTAAAAATAAGGATTTTTATTCTTCAGCAATTATAAATAGTGGTGTTGGTTTTATAAGCTGGGATATTAAGTCCTTAGTCAACGATTGGATAAATGGTAAACCGAATAATGGAATTGTTTTGCAAGGATTAAATGAGACAGAACAATGTGAAACCTTTGCAACACAAAATAATGAATATGAGGGAAATAGGCCAAAGGTTGATATTATTTATGAGTTTGTAGACGGGGTAGATACTACAATGCCCTTTGGACTATCCACTGTTAATTTAAGACCAATCACTGAGCATGATAGTGAGGGTTCTTTAAGAGTTGATGGAATAACTGTTGATGGACTAGTAAAACCAACTGCAAAAGTAGACTATCAGCTAGATGTTAAAAATCCTGATTATAAAGGAACTGTACCTGCTGAATATGTTTATAAGTATCCAGATGGAACTATGTATTCAAGCATTTTTCCTAATGCCTATGTGCATAAAGGTAAGGATAGTAACTGGCAAGCAGATAAGATATTAACACCAAAGTTGGATAGGTTATATAGAATCATGGTAACTGCCAAGTTAAATGGTCAAACTGCTGGCCCTAGTTACAGTGATTATTTTCAGATTTATCAAATTCAAGCTAAGGATACAATACCGTATATAGCAAGTTTTTATGGAGTTCCTAACTCTGTGATTATGAGTGATAACAAGGTTGGAGATACTCTACTTATTGAAGGAAATACTTTATTTATAAGAAATCCTAAGACAAATGCAGGTAAACCATATACACCTCCGTCCTTGACAGATGCGAGAAAAAAAGAAATAGATAGTGCCCTTATGGGAAGAAAGAAACATTGTATTTATGGTTTTGAACCAATAAATCTTCTTACTGGTAATTTTCTATATGAAGCTGATGACGCTAGTGCAGCAGATTATAACGGAAATTTTCTAATAAAGAGAACTTATAATTCTATAGGAGACAGCCATGACGGGTATTTTGGTTCAAGATGGGATTTCAATTTTAACAAATCTTTATCAATACTTAAGGATAGAACCATAGTATTTAGTCAAGGTGATGGAAGTACAATTTACTATAGAAGAAATCCTGATGGGAGCTATAGTGGGCCAGCAGGGGAAAATCTAAAACTTTCTTTAGTCAACGATGAAAGTAGAAAAAATATAGGCTATCAGATAACTGATGGTATAACTACGTATTTGTTCACTAAAATGGGACTTTTAGATTCTGAAATAGATGAAAAAGGCAATACTACAAAGCTTACTTATAATGAAGATTATAAGCTAACCAGTATAACTTCTCCTTCAGGTAAAGTTTTTACAATAGCTTTAAATGGAGAAGGAAGAATCAGTAGCATCACTTTACCAAGTAGCAGTAGCTTAAGATATAGTTATGATGGAAGTGGAAACTTAGTTTCTTATATAGATGCTAATGGAAATGAAACAAAGTACCAATATGATGGCAACGGAAGAATGGTTTCTTTTATTGATGCAAAAGGAAATATTGTTGTAACTAATACTTACGATGAGCAAGGTCGTGTTACTGTGCAAACCGATGCTCAAGGTAAAAAAGTATCCATAAGCTACAATAATGGCTACTCTGAAGCAATAGATGCCAATGGAAATAAAACTCAATACTATTATGATTCTCAGTATAGAATAACTAAAACTGTAAGAGCTGATGGAACAGAAGAAGCAATTACCTATGACAGCAATAACAATGTAAAAACTTCAACAGATGCTTTAGGTCATACTACAACTTATGAGTATGATAGTAGAGGAAATAAAACTAAGGAAAGTAGATATGATGGTAAGGTAAAGCTTTTTCAGTATGATGATAGAGATAATCCAATAGCTATAACTGATTTTGAAGGTAATACTACCACAATGGCTTATGACAGCAATAGAAATCTGTTAAAAATAACAAGGGCAGATAGCAATACCTTTGAGTATTCCTACAATGATAAAAATCAGGTGATTTCCGCAAAAGATCCAGAGGGAAGTATATACAAATATGAATACGATGGAGCAAATGTATCACAAGCTACAGATGCCAAAGGAAATGTATATAAGTATTACTACAATGCTATGGGGAAAGTTATTTCTATAGAAGATCCTTTAGGAAAAATCACAAGAATAGCTTACGATGCAAAAGGAAATGAGTTAAGTACCACATTACCTGATGGTGGAATAGTAACATATACTTATGATGCTAATAGTAACAAGGCTTCAGTAACTGATGGTAACAAAAACGTATCAAATTTTCAGTATGATAGCTTAAACAGAATAGTTAAAGCAATAGATCCTTTTGGAAACAAAACTACTTACAACTATGATGCAAATGGAAATAAAGTAGAAGAAATCAATCAAGAAGGATATGCTAAAGGATACCAATACGACAAATTAAACAGACTTATAAAGATAATAGACGCAGAACAAGGTGAGACAACCTATGAAAGAGATCCTTTAGGTAATATTATTTCCACAACAGACCCTAAGGGTAATAAATCTACTTACACTTATAATTACACAGTAAATAAGATTGAAAAAGCAATTGGAGCAAAGGGTCAAACCTTAGTAAATAAGTATGATGGCCAAGGGAATCTTTTAGAATTAACATTGCCAGATGGTAACGTGAAAAAATATAAGTATGATAACCTATATAGGTTAGTACAATTAACAGATATAAATGGGGTTATTACGGATACTACTTATGACAAACTAGGTAGAATTTCTTACATTAAAGATAGTCTTGATAGAGAATATCACTATAACTATGATAGCAACAGCAATCTAATCAGTACAAAGGATCCACTAGGCTACGTAGTAAGCTATACTTATGATGCAAGAAACAAGGTAACTTCCTTAACCGATGAAGAAGGAAAAACTACTAAATATAATTATAATGACATAGGAAACTTAGAAACAGTTATTGATCCTCTTGGAAACTCTAAGTCCTATGAATATGACTTAAATGGAAACCTAAAATCAGAAACTTCACCTAACGGAGATAAAAAAATCTACAATTATGATGGTCTAAACAGATTAATATCTTCAGTAGATCCTCTTAAAAATATTACTCAGTATGTTTACGATAAAGCTGGTAATGTAGCTAAGATGATAGATCCTTTAGGTAAGGAAACTAGATACGAATACAGTGGTAACAACCATCAAACTAAAGTAACAGATGCTTTAGATGAAGTTGTCCAAATGAAGTACGATAAAAACGGAAACTTGACTAGCCTTATATATCCAAATGGTGACGTAGTTACTATGGAATACGATGAAAGCAATAGATTGATTTCATCCACTGATGCTGCTGGCTTAAGGAAAAGTTATAGCTATGACAGCATGGGGAGAGTGCTAAGTAAGGAAGATAACGCTGATAATAAGCTTACTAATGTTTATGATGATAAAGGAAGGCTTATAGAACAAAAAGATGTATTGGGAAGAACTATAAAATACAGCTATGACTTATTAGGAAATATAACGGAAAAAGTTAATGCTGATGGAAATAAAACTACCTATGAATATGACAAAAGAAATAGGGTGGTAAAGGTTACAGATCCTGAAGGCAAGGTTACAACTATAACTTACGACGGATTAAACAGGATAACAGGAAAAATAGAATTAGCAGGTAAAAAATATCAATATCACTATGATGATATTGGAAATCTTATTAAAGTAATAGACCCATTAGATAATTCAACCTCTTATGCATATGATAAAAATCAAAACTTAATCCAAGTTACTAATGCAAAAGGTGCATCAAAGAATTATCAGTATGATCCATTGGATAGGCTTATAAGCTTTGCTGATGAAAAGGGTAATACAACAAAGTTATCCTATGACCCTAGAGGAAGCTTAATAAAAGTCCAAGACCCTATGGACAACATCACTCAGTATAAATATGATGCCTTAAACAGATTAGAGATGAAGGTAGATGGTCTAGGCTTTGACACTCAATATCAGTATGATAGCTTAAATAATATCATTGCAGAAATTGATGCTAAAGGAAATAAGACAAGCTATGAATATAATAAGCATGGTCTTCAAACAAAGAACGTAGATCCTTTAGGCGGAGTAACAGAATTTCAATATGATTTAAATGATAGGCTTATTTCTAAAATCAATCCTATGGGTGAAAACTATAGTTATTCTTATGATAAAGTTCAAAGGATAACCTCTATAACTGACCCAGAAGGATATTCAAAGAAATTTACTTATGATGAATTAGGCAATTTATCAAAGCTAGAGGATTCAGAAGGAAGTATAGCAACTTATACTTATGATAAGATGCATAAGCTGTTAACAGAAAAGAATACCATAGGAAATGTAACTTCTTATAAATACAATAGCGAAGGAAACCTTAGTTCCATAAAAGAAGCAAATGGAAATATAAATTTCTATGAGTATGATGCTTTAGATAGAATCAATAAGATGACAGATCCAGAAAGTAAGGTTACAAAGGTTGAATATGATTCCTTAGGAAATGTAACCAAGGTAACAAAGCCTGGCAATAGAGATTATAAGTACAGTTATGATGCTACAAATAATCTTGAAGCAGTTACAAATCCTTTAGGTGAAACAACTAGTTATACCTATAATAAAAATAACTTGGTTGATTCAGTTACAAATCCTATAGGAAGCAAAACTTCATATAAATATAATGCTCTTAACTTGGTTTCAGAAGTAGCAAATCCAGTAGGTGGAGTTACTAAATATGATTACGATAAAAATCAGAATTTAGCTTCTGTAATAGATGGAAACAATAATAAAACTTCTTATGATTACGATCAGCTAAATAGAGTAGTAAAAGCAACTGACCCAAGAGGAAGCGAAACTAAATATGGTTATGATAAGTCAAGCAATCTTGTTTCTATGGTAAATGGCAATGGAAATGAGACAAAATATTCTTATGATAAAGTGGGAAGAGTTACATCTGTGACTAATCCTCTTGGAGAAAAAGAAAGCTTTACCTATAACCCAGTAGGGACTTTATCAAGCTATACAAAACCTGATGGAACAAAAACAAATTACGATTATGATAAGCTTAACAGGCTTGTTGCAAAAGAATATAGAGATTCAAAGGGCGCAACGGTAAAAGATGAAGATGTAAGCTATGAGTATGACATAAGTGGAAATCGTACTAAGTTAAAGGGACCAGAAGGAGATACAAATTACAGTTATGACAAAATGGGAAGACTCACTTCCGTTTCTTTCTCAACAGGAGAAAAGGTTAAATATAGCTTTGATAGTTTAGGAAGAAAATCTAAGATTACATATCCAGATGGTAAGTTTGTAAGGTACAACTATGATGAATTAGATAGATTGATTTTCGTAGAAAACTGGAAGTGTGAAAAAACTTTTTATTCTTATGACAGTGCAGGAAGAAGAAAAGAAGCACTGCTTCCAAATGGAACTAAAGTAATTTACTCTTACGATGAAGCTGATAGAATAACAAAGCTTGAAAATATAAGCTGGCATGGAAAAGTTATATCAAGCTTTGAATATCAATATGACAAAGCTAGAAATATAGTAAAGGAAAAAGCTACTCAAGGCTATGATTGTTATATAAGAACCTATAGTTATGATGGTTCCAATGAAATCATATCCTTCACTGAGGAAAAGTATGGCGAGTGTTTAAAGTTTGAAGCTAAGAAATATGAGTATAGCTATGATAAAGCAGGAAATCGTATAGCAGTAGAAGTAAAGGATAATCATGGAACTGAGTCTACTACTTATAATTACAATGCTGCCGACGAACTGATAAGTGAAAAGACTGAAGGTACTAATATAAAGTATCAGTATGATAAGAATGGAAATAGAATCAAGAAGATTTATCCTGGACAGAAAACAGAGTATTATCAGTATGATTTAGAGGACAGATTAATCCAACTTACGAACCCTAATGGAGAGGTGCTTACCTTTGGATACGATAGTGATGGAAATAGATTATTTTCAACCTATGGAATCTTCTTTAAACCACAGCCATATAAGCCAGATAGTAATCATGATGATAATCCTGGTGGAAATAATTCAACAGGGAACAATAATGGAAGTGACCCTAAGGATAACGACAAACCAAAGGATAATTCAGGAAGTAACAATGGCAGTGATTCAAAAGATAAGGACAAGCCCAAGGAAGACTCAGGGAATGATGGTAAAGATAAAACTAAGGAGTATTCTGGAAGCAATAGTGGAAATAAACCTAAAGATGATTGTAATAATGGACAAAATGGTAACAATTCAGGGCACGGCCACGGTCATCATTGCCCTAAAGATAATACAGGTCATAACCATAATCCTAAAGATAATCAATGGTGGAATCCCTATAAATATGGTGGTGGAATACACTGGAGTTTTGAAATCAGAAATCCCTTCAATTATTACGATGGAGGCTACTACGATTTTGGAACTGGAAGGATAGAGGTAGTTCTGGATTTAGATACAGAAACTACTGGAGAGAGTTCTACAAATAGCAACACTACTGATACAACAAACCAGCAAAATAAGGATACAAATGCTGGAAAGGTTGGAGAAGAAGGTTCCAAAACTGATAATGGTAAAACAGAAACAAAGGATGATGAAAAAGGAAACCAAGAAAAATCAGAAGATAATTCAGATTCATCAAATTCATCAGAATCAGAACAGTCTAACAAAACTGTATTTGGTAAGTGTGCAGATGGAATAAAAGCAGCAGCTCACTTTGTAGCAAACTGTTTTAAGAAAATAGGAAATGCCATTAAAAAAGCAGCAAATGGTATAAAGAATTTCTTCAAAGGACTCTTTGGAACGTCAAAACACAATAAGGAAGCTGCTTCTGGAGCCTTGCCAGGAGAAAAATCTAATACTGGAGTTGGGGAAGATAAGGTAGAAACCAGCGAAAGTAGCAAAGAAAATAGTGGCGATAGTAATGACGATGAAAACTATAGTGTAGCTAAGAGCAGTAACGAAACTCAGCAAGATAAGAGCATCAGCTATAAAAGTGGACAAAGTGGCGTCAACAACAAGAACGACGAAGAAAATGGGGAATATGGCAAAAATAATGGCAATGGATATGGCGACGGAAAAAGCAACAGCAACAATAATGGTTATGGTTATGGGCATGATAATGAAGACAACAACGGCAACCATCTAGGCTGGTATAAAAAATCAAAATACCCAAGTAATCCAGGAAAACAAACCCCACTACTGTTCCCACAAAACTATGAGATAATCAATTATGTAAATGATGTATCTTTAGATAATGCAGAAGTATTAATGACTTCAGATGAACATGGATTTTATACAAATGCTTACACCTATGGTCTAGATAGAATATCAGAAGATAGCTTAACAGCATACTTCCATATATGGTCAGACTCATCCTTCTATTTATATGATGGAAGAGGCAGTGTAGCACAAGTATCAAATATATTTGAACAAGTAACGGATAAATATAACTACAATCCATATGGAGAAGTAAAACATGGAGGCTTCTGGGGAGATAGTAAGACTCATTATGAAAACTTCTACGGATATAATGGAGAAGATTATAATAGACTTAGTGGCTTACAGTATCTAAGAGCAAGATATTATGAACCAGAGACAGGAAGATTCCTAACAAGGGATAGTTATTTAGGCAATGTAATGCAGCCACTCACTTTAAACAGGTATGCTTATGCAGTAAATAATCCAATGATGTATACGGATCCAAGTGGACATTGGCCAGGTTGGCTTGATAATGCAGTCTCAAAGGTAAAAGATTTTGTTAGTGATGTTGTGGATACGGTAGTAGATTATGGATCTAAAGCACTATCTTATGTAACAAATGCTGTATCAAATGCCTATGACTATGTAAGTGATAAGGTAAGTAGCTGGTATAGTTCGGCGGAAGAAACTGTAGATAATTTTGTATCTTATGCAGAGGAAAAGATTGATGAAGCTAAAGAGGTTGTTTCTAACACCATTGAGAGGGTGGAACAGCTAGCAGAGCCGATAATTTCTACGATAAATTATCCAAATGAAGTGGTCAGAACGGTAATTGATACGGTGAAGAAGGGCTGTGAAGGTGCTCAGTATGTTGTAAGCAAAGCTTATGAATACAAGGAGCAAATCCTAGACGGAGTACAGTTGGCTTTAGATATAGCTGGATTTGTACCAATTGTTGGTGATGTACTAGATGGTGTTAATGGAGTAATATCTTTAGCAAGAGGAAACACAGTAGATGCAGCTTTAAGCTTTGCATCGATGATACCATTTGTTGGTGATGCTGCAAAGGTAGGAAAATATGCAGTTAAGGCGGAAAAGGCTTTTGAGGTTGTTAATGCAACAGATAAAGCTATAGACTTGGTAAGAGATGGGCGAAATGCAGTAGATGTAACTAAAGCACTAGAGAAAGGTCTAAGTAAAGCTGACTTTATATCTGCACCTGGTGGAATTATAGTAAAGGCTGAAGATTATATTACTGATGCTTCTAGGATGTTGCCTAATGGAGATAAAGGTGGTTGTTTTGTAGCAGGTACAAGAATAATTACTGAACAAGGAAATAAACCTATAGATGAAATAAAGATAGGAGATAAGGTTCTTTCTAGGAATGCTGAAACAGGGGAACAAGACTATAAAGAAGTAAAGAATGTTTTTATAAAAGAAGTTGATACTTTAGTACATCTAGAGATAGAAGGTAATAAAATTGATACTACAGAAAATCATCCATTCTGGGTAGAAGATAAGGGATGGATACCAGCAGGGGAGCTGAAGGAAGGAGATAGGGTTCTTTTAGCGTCTGGTAAGATAACGCAAGTTAGCAAGGTTACAGTGGAGAAACTAGGTAAGCCAGTAAAGGTATATAATTTTGAGGTGGCTGATTGGCATACATATTTTGTTTCAGAGGCTGGGGTATTCGTTCATAACAAGTGTAATGTGGACGTATTTAAGCCAGACTTTGTAGTTGATCCTAATGGAACTGTATTGAAGGGTGAAGATTATATTAGGGATCCTTCTAGGATGTTGCCTGGGGGTAAAGTGGTAGAAAGTAGCTCTATCTCAGAGGATACTCTAAAATGGTTAAATAAAGGGGATGCAGAGGATATTGTATACTATGGAATTAAAAATGGAGAAGAAGTGTATACAGGAATTACTAAACAAGAATTAGCTAAGCGATTATATCAGCATAACTATAATGGCAAAGGCTTTGATAATTTAGTTGAACAAGTTAATGGGCTTACTAGAAACCAAGCTAGGGCTATAGAGCAATATCTAATTGAAAATGGTCCTGCAAATGCAATTAATAAGATGAACAGCATAAGTCCCAATTCAAAGTATTATCCTGAAGCTTTGCAATGGGCTGAGAATTTCATTAAGAAATTAAAATAGAAAGAGGAATACATATGATTAATAAAGCCAATGAAAATCCAATATCAAGTGAATGGAAAAAAAGATATTCTGAGCAAATAGTAGAGATAAGACAAAAATTAGATGCTTTAGATCAAATGAAACCTAAGGATTATCAATTACGATTAATAAAAAAAACAAAAAAAGAGTTGAAAGTGGGAGACATTTTTGTTTTAAGTCCTAGAGAGAACATCTTTTTTTATGGTAAGGTTCTAAAGACAAATATAGATCATATCGAACATGATACTTTTGTACAGGGAAAAAATGTTATATTTATTTTTAATAATAAAACTACTAAACTTGATATAGGTGATTATAACCCTAATTATTCACAACTATTAATAAGGCCAGCTATTGTGGATATAAGTTATTGGAACAAAGGTTTATTTTATACTGTAGGTAATGTTGGGATATCTGAATATGAAGAAAATTTGGATTATGGATTTTATAGGATTGGAATTAATTCAAATTGGTATTGCAAAGAAGATGGAAGATTGTTGGAAGGTAAACCTAAAATTCTCGGTGTTTATGGAATTACAACAATGACGGGAATTGCTTTGCAAGTTGAAAAAGAATTGATAATAAATCCTAAGTTGCTTAAATTTAATTAAAACTATAACAAGGTAATACTTGTTTAACCTGGTATAATCATAAAAAAGATTTACTGGGTATTTTTTTATTTATAATTTGATATGTGTGGTTATTTAATTATTATGTAAATATTTAAAGATAAAGTGAGTTCAGCATAGTTACTAACTTACCATTAAAAACTTAATTCTTGTAGCAAACTGTTTTAAGAAAATAGGAAATGCCATTAAAAAAGCAGCAAATTGTATAAAGAATTTCTTCAAAGGACTCTTTGGAAAGTCAAAGGACAACAAGGAAGCTGCCGCTGGGGCTTTGTCAGGAGAAAAATCTGATACTGTAGCTGGAGAAGATAAAGTAGACCCCAACGAAATTAACAAAGAAAATAGTGGCGATAGTAATGAATCTAGTAATAACAGCAATGGAAATAGTGTAATTAGTGACAATAGTATTGGAAACAAAAGCACAAGTAATGATAAGTCCCATGAAAGCTATAGCGTAGTTGATAGTAACAATGAAATTCAGAAAAATAAGAGCATCAGCTATAAAAGTGGACAAAGTGGCGACAGCAACAATGGTAATGAAGAAAATGAGGGATATGGCAAAAATAATGGTTATGGGCATGATAATGAAGACAACAACGGTAACCATTTAGGTTGGTACAAAAAATCAAAATACCCAAGCAATCCAGGAAAACAAACCCCACTACTGTTCCCACAAAACTATGAGATAATCAACTATGTAAATGATGTATCTCTGGATAATGCAGAAGTATTGATGACCTCAGATGAACATGGATTCTATACAAATGCATATACTTATGGTTTAGATAGAATATCAGAAGATAGTTTAACATCATATTTCCATATATGGTCAGACTCATCCTTCTATTTATATGATGGAAGAGGCAGTGTAGCACAAGTAGCAAACATATTTGAACAAGTAACGGATAAATATAACTACAATCCATATGGAGAAGTAAAACATGGAGGCTTCTGGGGAGATAGTAAGACTCATTATGAAAACTTCTACGGATATAACGGAGAAAATTATAATAGACTTAGTGGACTACAATATCTAAGAGCGAGATACTATGAACCAGAGACAGGAAGATTCCTAACAAGGGATAGTTATCTAGGTAATGTAATGCAGCCGCTTACTTTAAATAGGTATGCATATGCCGTAAATAATCCAATGATGTATACAGATCCAAGTGGGCATTGGCCAGGCTGGTTTGATAAAGCAGTTTCAAAGGCAAAAGAAGTTGTTAATGATGTAATTGATACGGTAGTAGATTACGGATCTAAAGCACTATCTTATGTAACAAATTTTGTATCAAATGCTTATGACTATGTAAGTGATAAAGTAAGTAGTTGGTATAATTCAGCTGAACAAACTGTAGATAACGTTGTATCCTATGCAGAGGAAAAGATTGATGAAGCTAAAGAGGTTGTTTCTAACACCATTGAGAGGGTGGAACAGCTAGCAGAGCCGATAATTTCTACGATAAATTATCCAAATGAAGTCGTAAGAACGGTAATGGAGACAGTTAAGAAGGGCTGTGAAGGTGCTCAGTATGTTCTAAGTAAGGCTTATGAATACAAAGACCAAATTCTAGACGGAGTACAGTTGGCTTTAGATATAGCAGGGTTTGTGCCAGTTGTAGGTGATGTACTAGATGGTGTTAATGGATTAATATCCTTAGCAAGAGGAAACACAGTAGATGCAGCTTTAAGCTTTGCATCGATGATACCATTCGTTGGTGATGCTGCAAAGGTAGGAAAGTATGCAGTTAAGGCGGAAAAAGCTTTTGAGGTTGTTAATGCAGCAGATAAAGCTATAGACTTGGTAAAAGACGGACAGAATGCAATAGATGTAATTAAGTCACTGGATAAAGGACTAACTAGACCTGACTTTATATCTGCACCGGGTGGAATTGTAGTAAAGGCTGAGGATTATGTTACTGATGCTTCTAGGATGTTGCCTGAGGGTGAAAAAGGGTTACTCCCAATGAATTTGCAGCTCTTTGCTAAAAAGTTAGATAAGTCTGATGTTTTAACACAGAACAAGAAAAATGGTAAATTATTTGAGGAGAGTGTGAAAAAAGATATCATAGAGAACCAAGGCCGTAAAACTGTGGCAGAACAAGTTACTATTAGGACTAAAGAAGGTGTTAAAGTAAGAGCAGATTTTTTAAGTATTGATGAGGCTACAGGAAATATAATAATTGAAGAAGCTAAATCATCAAGTACAGCACCACTTACTAAAAATCAAAAAATAGGTTTTCCTCAAATTGAAAAAGATGGGGGAGTTGTTGTAGGAAAAGGGAAACCGCCATTTACAAATGGTATAGAAATACCTCCAACTGGGGTTAAAATAATTAGGCCAGATAATTAAAGAAAGGATAATTTAAAATGTCATTGAAAAATATAAATACAGTAGATTTTATATCAACTGATAATGAAGAAAAAAATGTAACATTGACAATTACTGATGAATTGGATTGGGAAGATGAAATTAATCATTTAAGGTTAATTCAGGACAAAGTAAATAATTATCTTAGTTTTATTGAAAGTGGTGAATTGTATCAAACATATCCAACTTCGAAAGGTAAAAAGATAGAAATAGAGATTTATTGCAAATATGAATTGACAATAAATTGTGAAAAGCTATTCAAGAAATTGAAAAGGTTCCTTGATGATAATGGGTATGGGTTTAATTACAAAATGTTAGATGAGTAAATTAAGTAATAAACCAATTTTGTATTTTATATAAGAAAAGCATAGAGGTAAAACAAAACATGTAAGAAATCCTTTTGAACTTGATTAAAGATAAAAATAAAGTTCTGGTAGATCATAAAAGTATCTATTGGAGCTTTATCTTTTTATGGTATTTACTAAACGAAGAAGTAAAAAACGTATTTATACAAAGAAGTTGATACCTTAGTTTATCTAGAGATAGAAGGCAATAAAATTGATACCACAGAAAATCATCCATTCTGGGTAGAAGATAAGGGATGGACACCAGCAGGGGAACTGAAGGAAGGAGATAGGGTTCTTTTAGCTTCTGGTAAGATAACTCAAGTTAGCAAGGTTACAGTGGAGAAGCTAAGTAAGCCAGTAAAGGTATATAATTTTGAGGTGGCTGATTGGCATACATATTTTGTTTCAGAGGCTGGGGTATTCGTTCATAACAAGTGTAATGTGGATGTGACTGAAGCTAAGTTTATGACTTGGAATGAATTTCAGTCAGCAAATAAAGGAATGTATGATAATACAGGAATGAGCGATGCATGGACAAAATATAAAGAAGCAAACGGCATTGCATACGAAACAACAAGAAGCCAGACTACAAAAAGTATCTTTTTAAAGGAACTTGGGGCGAGTGGTAAGGCACCAAAATGGATGAATCAATGGTTGAGCGAAGGAAAAGTTCCTCCAGGATACGAAGTTGGCCATAAGGTTCCATTATCAATTGGTGGAGAAGATATTCCAAGCAACATGAGATTACTTGATGAGGCTTTTCATAAGCTACATCATAGTAAAGGGTTCTATAGGCCATGGCAGTAATGTTAGTAATATAGTATTTGAGGTGATCAGTAGTGGAGAAAACAAAAAAGATGCCAATAAGCATAAGTTATGGTGACTTTAAGACACGTGCAAGTGAATTTCTAGTACCGAATCCATATGATAATGGTGGATTAATAGGTATAAAGAGCGGTGCAGCGTATTTATATGGAGCTATATCATATATTGGAGTTGAAATATCAACATTAGATATAATTGATAAGATGACAGCGAATGGAATAAGTATCGGTAATGTTGATGACTATAAAGATAAACTGAATAAATATATTGATGAAATATATAAATACAAAATAAGTAATGTTATCGAAGGTGTATTGGATGAAAAGGGAAACGCTATTCTAAATAAGGTGGCAAATAAACCAGAATGATAATATTTAATAGGAAAATTAGCTACATAAAAATGTATAATCTAACCACAAAAAAGTTTAAATGATAATATTCAAGTAAAATTCTAGGAATGCTGAAACAGAAGAACAAGGCTATAAAGAAGTAAAGAATGTATTTATAAAAGAAGTTGATACTTTAGTACATCTAGAGATAGAAGGTAATAAAATTGATACTACAGACTGGGTAGAAGATAAGGGATGGACACCAGCAGGGGAGCTGAAGGAAGGAGATAGGGTTCTTTTAGCTTCTGGTAAGATAACTCAAGTTAGCAAAGTTACAGTGGAGAAGCTAGGTAAGCCAGTAAAGGTATATAATTTTGAGGTGGCTGATTGGCATACATACTTTGTTTCAGAGATTGGGGTATTTGTTCATGATAAGTGTAATGTGGATGTGACTGAAGGTAAGTTTATGACTTGGAATGAATTTCAGTCAGCAAATAAAGGAATGTACGATAATACGGGAATGAGCGAGGCATGGGGAAAATATAAAAAAACAAATGGTATTGATATAAATGCAACAAATGAAATTCATGGTAATTCATTATCAAATTTAAATACTAATTATGGTTATGCATTAGTAGATAAGGATACTGGTGAAATATTAAAGTTTGGAGAGACACTATATCCAGATACAAGGTATTCTAAGAGTTATCTAGAGAGTAAAAATGCTGAAATGAGAGTTTTGGAAAGTGGTAATAAGATAGATATGCACTATTGGCAGTATGATATGAATAAATATTACTTTGACAAATATGATACATACCCACCACTTAATCCTAATGGATGGTAGAGAAGAGATTTTATGGAAATAAATATTAATTCGCCTTCATACTATAAAAACATTTATGGTGTTGATGATGAAATATATTCGATGTATAGGAGGATTTCCTTATTTGTAAAAAATAATAAATATAGTGAAATAGTGAATGTTATCGGAATAACTCCAATTGTAGCACCTCAAGATTTAATAGATAGGGGAGAATGGCAAGAAGAAGTGAAATATGATTTAAAGTTTCAACTTGTTTCAGTAAGAAAACATATTGATTATGACAAATATATTAGTTCTGATATTGAAGGGAAAAAGAAATTAATATTAGATAATATCTTGAAGTCAATAAAAAAAATAAGTAAAAAAGCCAAACTAGATTATGGAGCATTTGAAAGAGATATCTTAGGTCATCTTGGATACTCTATAGAGGAAATAAAGTTAATTTAACTGAAACATACTAAGTGATGGTAGCTTTAAAGTAAATGATCTAATAAAGTAAGCTAAGGATAAGGCTAATTGTATTACAAATTTAAGAAGTTGCTAAATTTTGAATAATAATGATGAGCAAATGAATAAATTAAGACGTTTATGAATTTATAAGAAAGCTTCACTAGATAATGTAATAATATCTATTGGAGTTTTCTTTTTAATAAGAAAAGAAACCATTTAGGCTAGTACAAAAAATCAAAATACCCAAGCAATCCAGGAAAACAAACCCCACTACTGTTCCCACAAAACTATGAGATAATCAATTATGTAAATGATGTATCTTTAGATAATGCAGAAGTATTAATGACCTCAGATGACATGGATTTTGTACAAATTCCTACACCTACGGTTTAGATAGAATATCAGAAGATAGTTTAACATCGTACTTCCATATATGGTCAGACTCATCCTTCTATTTATATGATGGAAGAGGCTGTGTATCACAAGTAGCAAATATATTTGAACAAGTAACAGATAAATATAGCTATAATCCATATGGAGAAGTAAAACATGGAGGCTTCTAGGGAGATAGTAAGACTCATTATGAAAAATAATTTTACATATAAAGATTAAATATATTTCTAGTAGATAAACTCATCTATGAGGAAAACAAACCTATACCTGTTTATAATTAGAAGAGGTTTAATTGAAAAGTCTTAGGCTATGATGTAAAATTATGCTATAAGTGAAATTATTTATGTTTAATTTTAAAAAGATTGCTTAAGGAGGTTGTAATTTATCGTGAGTGACAATTTGTCCATTATTATTGACTATATAAACGACAACCTTCGATTTGGTAGCAAGTTAAATATTGAAAAGGTTGAAGAACTATTTAAGAAATATCGAGTATCAGATAGCGAGATGGAGTCAGTGTTTACTGAGCTAAATTCACTGAATATTGAGATTGTACACTCCAAAGGAGCATTTAATGAAAAAATCAGTAGGCTTTTTAAGTACATTGGACCCAATAAAGAATTAAGGGAAACAAAGCTCAATAAATGGTTCGAAACTGAAAAGATTGATCGTGATATGCAAAAGCGGATTCGACATAGTTTAAATATTTCAGGCTATACAATTATCAATGAAGTACACCGAGATATTAATTTTGAAGATTTTGATTTTTTGGACGAGTTTAATTTTGAGGAATTGGATGTTGTTCTAGACAATGATTCATTCAATGATGAAGTCTCAAAACTAAAAAACGTAGTTGATAAAAGTCACAATTTAGAGTATCTAGTTGACCTTCATTCTAGCAAAGAAGATTTTAGAAAAAGAGAACAGGCATTAGATAATCTTGTTAATGCAAATAAGAAGCTTGTATGGGAAATAGCATTAAGATATAAACAATTTTCAACGGTTTCTTTTGATAATAGTGATATGTATCAAGCCGGTGTGCTCGGTTTAATGAAGGCAGCTGAAAAATTTGATATTAGCAAGGGAAACCAATTTTCTACATATGCGACTTGGTGGGTTAGACAGAGCATTACTAGAAGTATCGCCGATTATAGCACCACAATCAGAATTCCAGTTCATATGAGAGAAAAAATAATCAAATATGTAAGTACTGAAAACAAATTTTGGAATGAGAATGGGCGAGTAGCTAGTAAGGAAGAACTAGCTAATTTACTGGGTATTTCTTCGGAAGAAGTTAACTATTTACAAGTATATCAGGATGTTGCAAACCTAACGAGTCTGGATATTCCAATTGGCGCTGATGAAGGGAGCTTTCTTGGAGAGTTCATTCCGGATGATAAACATCGATCACCAGAGAAGTCTGCAGAAGAAGGAGAGTTAAAGAGAGAGCTTAAAGAGATTTGTGAAGGACGATTAACTCCAAAAGAAACTAGAATTTTAAATTTTCGATTTGGTTTTATTGATGGAAGAACCCATACTCTCGAAGAAATAGGACATGTTGAGAATGTAACTCGTGAACGTATAAGGCAAATTGAAGCCAAAGCAATCAGTAAACTTCAAAATCCTAAGATTTTAGAAAGGTTAAGAGATTTTTATTATGATAGAAAATAGTATTCAAGAAATTATAAGTGAAGTAGGAAAGTCAATAATAATATTGAAAGGTTTCAATGTGGCTGAGATGCCATATAAAAATAAATATTTCTCGTTTCATATTGATTACTATGACAAGGTAAACCTAGATACAATTCGTGAACAAGTTGTAGATGAAATTATTGATAACAGAAAATTTGATTTTGACTACAAGTGGATGACTATAGAGGAATACCAACTGTTTAAGGAAAAATCGGCTATTAATAAAATGCCTGTAGTTGTATTAGAAAATAACTTATATGACAAGCAGTTTCCTTACCGAGGTACATTATGTAATGTTGATGATATTTATCATTACTTGTATTATCAGGAGGATAGTGAGCTTGAGCCAGAACAGGAGAAAATACTAGAAAATGTGTCATTCTTCTATGGGAAAATTGACTATTCAAAACAAAGCGGAAATTATTTTGTAACTTATATAGAATTTGAAGAAGAAATTAATAGATATAAATTATATAAAGATATTCCGGCAAAGGTTGATTTTTCTGTTGAGTATCCACTAGATAACATTCAACGCATAGAACTTTCAGAAGATGAAATTCCTTTCCTAGACTTAGAAACAGAAATACTTAATGATAATAGCAAACACAATATTTTATTAGTATTATCTGGTTCCTCAGATAGTTTACCTAATAGATACTTGGAGCGGCTTAATATTCTTTCTAAGTTAAAGGATATCAACTTATTCTTTGATACGCTTTCAATTAGACGACAAGTTATTCAAAATGAAGAAAGCTACTTGAGGATATTAAAAGATGTTTATGGATATGACAGTTATAGGGAAATAGCTTTTTATAAGAATATTGAAAGTCATTCTAAAGAAACAATAAATATCTCACAAGCCCAAATTATAGATGATATTGTAACTCAAGCAGAAAAAGCAATGCATGGGGAAGCGTTTAGGGACGTGTATATTACAGCTTCTACTGGTGCTGGTAAGTCAGTTATGTTCCAAGTCCCAGCATTGTATCTAGCACAAAAATATATTGAAAATAAGCCGCTTACTTTAGTTATATCACCTTTGATTGGGTTGATGAATGATCAGGTTGATAACATGCGCCGTAAAGGGGTGAGCTCTTCTGCAACAATCAATGGTAATACACCTCCGTTTGAAAAAGAAAAAATTCTAGAGAGAGTGCAAAATCAAGAAGTGGATGTACTGTATTTATCTCCAGAGACTCTACAGGCTAGAAGTGACATTAAAATGTTGATTGGTAAAAGAAAGATCGGGGTAGTCATTATTGATGAAGCTCATATTGTGACAACTTGGGGTAAATCCTTCAGAGCTGATTATTGGTATTTGGGTATTTATCTTGCGAAACTAAGAAAATATAAATTCCCAATTGTTACCTTCACAGCTACTGCCATATATGGTGGTAGGGAAGATATGTATTTAGACACGAGAAATACTTTAAATATGATAAGTCCGATTTCATATTTTGGTGATGTAAGACGTGATGAACTATTGATGAATGTTAGAAGTAGTGAGAAGAACCTTGATGCTGAGGGTCGAGACTATAGAAAAACGAAAAATGCACTTGCTTTGAAGCATTTACAAATGGCGTTGAAAAATAAGCAGAAGTCGTTACTCTATTTTCCAACTGTGCGATTGTTAATAGATTTCTATAACTTTGTGGCTCAGAATGATTCTAAAATTGCAGAAAAGACAGGTAAATACTATGGTACTTTGCAAAAGGAAGAGAAGGATGAGGTGCTATCGGAATACAAATCTGGAGAACTTCAATTTGTGCTTGCCACTAAGGCTTTTGGTATGGGAATTGATATTCCTGATATCACGAATGTTTATCATTATGCTCCGACTGGAAATGTAGTTGACTATATTCAAGAAATTGGTCGTGCTGCACGTGATAAATCTAAAGTTCTTCATGGATTTGGAATGATTGATTTTTTATCTCGAGATATGAACGAAGTTAAGCAGCTTCATGGTATGTCAGCAATAAGAAAGACTCAAATTCTAGAAGTAATGCGTAAGGTGCTGTCTGTATACAAAGAAAAGGGAAATAATCGTAACTTAATCATTAGTCCGGAAGACTTTAAGTACATTTTTGTTCAAAATAAACGTGATGAAGATTCTCTTGATAACAAAGTTAAAACTGTACTGTTAATGATTGAAAAAGATTTCTCGTCTCCAAATAAGCTTGGATATTCACCGTTTGTAGCTCGTCCTAGGAGTCTTTTCGGGAATGACTTAATTTTTGTGACACCAGAATTGGAATCTCAATTTTCCAAATCGCGATTAGGTAAATTTTTCTCGAAAGAGTTTGATCTTAATAGCAACACATACTCGGCTGTCTATCAAGTAAATCTGAGTGGAATTTGGGAAAAGTACTATAAGAATATGTCGTTTCCAAGTTTTAAATTTGCTCTATTTAATCAAGATGAGCGGGAAAAATTACAGCATAAAAATTTGTTTGAGAAATTTGTGTACACTTCTGGTGTTGAGGTTTCACTTAACAGTGATATTTCAGTAGAAAATCTTTTATCTCAATATAAAATAATCTTGAAATCATTTGAGAGTTTTTTAAATGAACAAAAAATAACTAGTAGCCAGTTTACAGTTATTGATTTGGGCAATCATTTTATGAAGACCTTAAAGATTGCTGATAAGTTTGAAGCTAGATCTTTTGCACAGACTATCATCAATTCGGCCTTTGAATTCGGAAAAATCAAAGAAATTAAGTTTATTTCTGAACGTACAAATAGTAATGCTGATAATCAAAGATACATTATACATCAAGATAGTGATATTTTCTCAAAATTTATTATGAGTTCAATAACGAATACCGTGAATCCGAGTGATAATTATGTAACTGGCGTAGATGAGATTACGTCATTCCACTTTAGGTTTCATGGCGATGATATTGATGCAAAAATTGCTGCGTTAGGTATTGGTGAAGCAAGAAAGATGTTAAGCTATCAGGTTATTGGTGGCAATAATCCACAAATTTATTTACGTATGAACTCGATATATCCACTTGAAAGGGCTATTAAGCAAGGTGATTTTTACCAAAATAGCATTTTGAAAGATGTTCAGGTTAAACATTACACTAGCGTAGAAATGCTTAAATTCTTGTTTACTAAGGAACAACCAGAAACATCACAAAAAGAGAGAATTCTCAATTATTCAAAATGGTTTTGGGACAACATTGAAAATTACTTTATGGGAATTCTTCCAAATGAAGTTAAAGATATATTATCAAAAAAAAATTGAAAGTTGAGTTGATTATTTTTGATGAAAATTTTGGATTTGTTAGCTGACTTATGCCCTAACTTTGGAGAGCTGGTTGGTGTGGAGTAGATTCAACTATAAACGAAGTGTTAACATATGTTAAAAATGAAACTTCCTTTTTTGAGGAAGGGATGTTAGCTAGGACAGGTGGAGTAGATAAGTGGTTTAATGATCTGAAAGAATCAATACAAGATAATGAAAAATTAAGAGAAACAGTTAACCAACAAGTTATAAAGTTAAAGTTAGAAAAGTTGCCAGTAAGAAGTATATTGTATTAAAGTTAGTGCATTTATAAACTCACAGAAAATCTTCAATAGATGATGTAATAATGTCTATTGAAGATTTTTCTTTAATGACAAATGACAGGATAGTGAAGATAACAACGGCAACCATTTAGATTGGTACAAAAAATCAAAATACCCAAGCAATCCAGGAAAACAAACCCCACTACTTTTCCCACAAAACTATGAGATAATCAACTATGTAAATGATGTATCTTTAGATAATGCAGAAGTATTAATGAAGTTATTCAAATTAAGGATTAAGAAGAATAATGGAAATTTAAATACTTTTGTAACCTTTGTTACAGAATAAAATTAAATCCCTTGATAAGCTAAGAATGTTATTATAAGTTAGAGACCCAAATATAAGAAAATCGATTATTAAGGAGATAAAAATGGACAGATATAAGAAAAATAGAGATTTTATGAAGGCAGACTTTAAGGTGCTAGATGAGATTAAAACAGATAGACAAAAAGGATTACCATTCCCAAGTTTTCAAAAAGAATATGATGAAACTAAGGAACTAATTGATCTTCCAGAGGTGGATAGAGAAATCCTAATTAAACATAATGTCTTTGATTGCTTTGATGATAGGAGAAGTGTAAGAAAATATTCAGAAGAAAAAATCACAATCGATGAGCTTTCTTACCTGCTTTGGACAACTCAAGGAATACATCAAGTAACAAATAACAATACAGGAACTTTAAGAAGAGTACCTTCTGGAGGAGCTTGTCATCCTTTTGAAACATACTTGATAATAAATAAAGTAGAAGGACTTGTAAGTGGTGTTTATAGGTATCTTCCTTTGGAGCATAAACTTATGTTCATGTACATAGTAGAAGATTTAGTTAGTAAAGTTGATGAAGCAACTCCTAGACAACCTTTTGTCCAAAATTTCGTTTCAAAGAGTGCTGTGATATTTGCTTGGAGCTGTATTCCATATAGAGCAGAATATAAATTTGATGTCACTGCTCATAAAAAGATTCTTATTGATGTAGGACACTTATGTCAAAATCTTTATCTTGCAGCAGAGTCCATTGATTGCGGTACCTGCGCTATTGGGATTTATGATCAACAATTAATTGATGAGATGTTAGGATTAGACGGGGAAGATGAATTTGTTATATATATGGCATCTGTAGGCAATAAAATCAAATAATATTAAAGGTTATTAATAAACAAGTATACAAATACTTTTACGTATATATAACAATTGTAAGTACAAAAAAATATAGATTTGGAGCTATACACTTTTGTTTTAGAGGTATAGCTTTTTTATATTTTTTATGACTACAAAATAAGTTTCAATTAAATTTTTAATATGTGTTTCAAATCACATATTAAAAATTCGCTATGATTATAATTAAAGTATAGATAAAAGCAATGAATTAATTGAAAAAATTTTATACATAGGAGGATAGAATATGGCTAATATAAGTAATCTAGAAAGACAACATGGAGAAATAAGAGAATTATTTCTAGTTATTAAGGAAGGGATTAATGCTAATGATATTAAAGAAAACCTTGACTCTCTAGTAAAAAATATAAATATTCTTGCAGGGAAAATTAATGTGCATATGCACTCAGAAGATAAATTTTTGTATCCAACATTAATTGAAAGTGAGGATGAAGACTTAAGAAAATTGGCTAAAGAATATGGTGAAGAAATGGGAACTATTCATGGGGATTTTAGTGATTATAAGAATAAGTTTAATACAAAGTACAAAATTTTAAATGATACCGATAGTTTTTTAAAAGAGAGCAAAGAAATATTAAAGTTGTTAGAAAGTCGTATTTCTAAAGAGGATATGCATCTATATCCTAAAATCAAAGCCTTATAAACAAAAATTAAAATTGGAGGAAAAAACTATGATTAGAAACTTTAGTTTGTCAGATAAAATCGGAGATGTTGTTACTGTTTTTCCAGGAGCTAGTGATTTATTTTTAAAATATAAAATTGATTTTTGTTGTGGAGGAAATAGACCATTAATAGAGGCAATGGATGAACAGAACCTTGATGGAAATAAAATATTAACTTTGCTTCAAGCATCTTATGAAGAATTTCAAGAAAAAAATGAGGAATTTACAGATTGGGCGAAGGAAAAACCAAGCAAGCTAGTAGATTATATTGTAAGCGTGCATCATAGATATTTAAAGGAAGAATTGCCTAAAATCAGTGAGCTTACCTTTAAAATATTAAGGGTTCATGGTAGTAACCATGAAGAACTTTTCAAGGTTCATAAATTATTTAATACTTTGAGAACAGAGTTAGAGGGGCATTTAGTAAAGGAAGAGGAATTCTTATTTCCAATAATAAAAGAATATGATACAAATAGAAATGATTCAAATAGAGAAAAAGTTTTAAAACTTATAAATGAATTAGAAGATGAACACACAGGAGCTGGAGATATAATAAAAGAACTTAGAGAAGTAACAGAACATTATATTGTGCCAAAGGATGCTTGCAGAACTTTTCAAGTAACCTATGAAAAATTAAGGGAGTTAGAAATAGATACCTTCCAGCATATCCATCTTGAGAATAATATTTTATTTAAAAATATATAAGTTTCAGATATGTAAAGTATACAAGAATACGAAAAATGTAGATAGATTATATCAGGATTTGTAGCTATACACTTTTAGGCATAGGGTGTATAGCTTTTATATTTGAACTAGTTACTTTAAATTGGTAAAATAAATACTATTTTGATGAAATGTTAACTAAAATGTAGTATACTAGTTTATATTGGATATTGATTATTTAATTGACATTAATGTTAAATAGGGGTTGTATTATGGGGATATTAGATATAGGGAAGCTTATTGAATTTAGAGATGTAAGAATGAAAGAGTATGCTCAATGTGATAAAGAATCAGACAGAAAAGTTAAGTTTAGTAATAAGCAATCAAGTGGTAAATCAAGTGGATACAACAACATGTTTTTAAGAAATGAGTTCTCAAGGGATCGAGATAGAATAAAGTATTCTAGGGCTTTTAGACGATTAGAACATAAGGCACAAATCTTTTCACACGAAAAAGGAGATCATTACAGGACCAGATTGACTCATACCTTGGAAGTTTCTCAGATTGCAAGGAGCCTTGCGAGAAATATGAATTTGAATGAAGATTTAGTAGAGGCAATAGCCTTAGGTCATGATATAGGTCATACTCCTTTTGGGCACCAAGGAGAGCGAACCTTGGACGATATCATGTCTGGTAAGGATAACTTAACTGGAAAAATAAGATATAGGATAAATTACGGTGGTTTCAAGCATAATTTTCATTCCTTAAAGATTCTTGACCAGTTAGAGGTTAAGCATAAAAAAATCAAAGGCATGAATTTAACTTGGCAAGTAATGGACGGAATATTAAAACATACAAGAATAAAAAGACATAAGGTTTGTAAAGAAAAGTGTGGTGGATGTTGGGATATAGATAGATTCTTAGGTGACGCATCCTTTATAAAGGAATTGTTAGACTATAATTTTGCTGTTACCTTAGAAGGTCAAATTGTTGCTATTGCAGATGAAATTGCCCAAAGACAGCATGACTTTGATGATGGATTAAGAGATACAGATTTAAATTTAAATTTTGAAACTGTAGCTACTTATTTAATGGATGAATTTGATAAGATTAACCTAGACGACGATATGTATTCTAGAAATTTAGATGGATTAATTTCCTCTATGGAAAAACTCATAGAAGTAGTCAGGTTTGAAAGAACTGAATTATATCAAATAAATACATTAGTAAGAAACTTAATAGATTTCTTTATTAAAGATGTTACGATGTTTTCTTTAGACACGCTTATGAAGAATAAAGAAAATATAACTAATTTAAAAGATGACAGGGTTATGTTTACTAAAAAAATTGTAGATTTTTCGCCAATAGGACAAAAGGTTAATGAGATAATAGAGAAGTATATAAAAATAAAAATTCTTAATTCTTATAACGTAAGTAGATTTGATGGCAAAGCGATTCATGTAATAAGGGAATTGTTTAAAGCTTATTATAAAAATCCAAGGCAGATGCCGGAGTATATATTAACAAGACTTGCATCAAAGGTTAGAGAAGTATCTGAAAATATTTATGATATAATGCTTTCAAAGGAGTTGTCAGCAAAAAATATTAATTTTATAGATAATAGTCCAGAGGAAATAAATAAATTAGTTAAGCTTATGAAACTGGAAATAACTATGGAGGATGTATTTGAAGCTAATGAAATTATTGCAAAGCTAAGAGATAGTATATATGTAGATAACTCTGGAAACCTTATAGAGAATAAACTTATTAAGATAAATAGAGAAGATAAGGAAAATCTTAATGAAGAGGAACTTTTTATCAAAGCAACCCTTGAAATTCATTATGCATATTTATCAACTATTTGTGATTATATAGCAGGTATGACAGATAACTATGCTAGCAGCGAATTTAAAAGCTTATATTTAATCGAATAAGTTTTTTTGATAAACAAATTTAAGGTCATCAATAAAGCTAAAGTTTAATTTCTGAATTACGTTTAAATTTATTTAAAAATAATAATGGAATATCTTAGATCATTTTTAATGTTAAATTTTCAAGAAAAGTTTAGTACTAAAAATGATCTTTCTTTATATATTTCAATTTTATAACCAGAAAAGTTCAAGCAATTAGGTTAGAATATAAGGTATAATAAAATCTGAAAAATAGACTATAGGGCGGTTGAGAATATTTGCAAGAAGACTATTTTGTGAAAAGAGGTGAAACATATGGGATGGATTGAAGAGATTGAAAGTTATAAGCCTTACAATGAACAAGAAAAAATAGATAAAGAAATAATTCTTAGATGTATAGAAAAATTTCCAGATATATTAACAAGAGATAACCAGATTGCGCATATAACATCTTCTGCATTTATAGTAAATAAGACCAAGGAAAAGGTTTTGATGATATATCATAATATATATGATTCTTGGTCTTGGACTGGAGGACATGCTGATGGAGAAGAAGACTTATTAGCTGTTGCAACAAGAGAGGCTAAAGAAGAAACGGGTATAAAAGATATAAAACTTTTAAGTTCAGGTATTTTTTCTTTAGATATATTAACGGTGATATCTCATATAAAGAGAGGTAAATATGTGGCTCCGCATCTTCACTTATCTGTTTCATATTTAATGGAGGCTGATGATAAGCAAGAACTATTTATAAAAGAAGATGAGAACAGTGGTGTTAAATGGATAAATACAAACGAAGTAAATACATATAGTAATGAGCCTCATATGCAAAAAGTATATTCTAAGTTCATTGATAAAATATATGAAATGTATAATCATTGATGGAATATGTAAAAGATACAGTGATTGATAAAATATATCAAATTTATATTTAAAGAGCGATTTGCTCATAATAATAAACCTTATATATAGTGTAGTTAGATTAAAAAAATATATTGATTTTGTCAACGGTACATGCATTTAATATAGAAACATTATTGGAGCTGATATAAGAAAATATAATGAAAAGAGGCAAAGCTATGGAACAATGGATGAATTGGGCGATGGAATTACAAGCTATTGCACAAGCGGGCTTAACTTATTCTAAAGATAAATATAGTTTTAACTCTTGAAACCGTTGATTTACAAGGGTTGTGAAATTTTCGGCAGAAGAACGGCAGAAATTCATTGATCGTCAGAAGTTTTTTAGAATAAGCTTTTTAACCTTATTCTTATTATCAGCAGTAAGATGTGAATAGGTTCTTATATTTTCTTCCACCGTATGCCCTAAAACTTCCGCTGCTTCATCATGGGTCAATCCTTTGCTTATTAATAAACTTGCATAAGAGTGTCTTAACTCATGAATACTTACATCATATCCAGCTTTCTTATAGTCATATCTAAGAGTTGATACTATACAAGATGAATCTTTATACTTAAACAATCTTTGTTCATCACCTATAGAATATTCTATCTTATATTTTTTAAGCTCTAATTTTACCTTTAAAGGCAAAGTTACCTCTCTATAAGAATTACTACTCTTGAGTGGACCCATTCCATACTCACCATTCTTAAGTTTTTTCCACTGTTTAGTAATCTTTATTAAATCATTTTCTTCATCAATATCTTGCCATGTTAACCCCAAAATTTCCCCTGCCCTTAGACCACAATAAGCAGCTATTAAAGATATTAAGTAATGTGTTTTATTTTCTATTTTAGAAAGTAGATCATCAACCTCTATCTTGGTCAAGGCTCTTTTGTTTGGTTTTGCGGCTTTTGGGGCAATAACATTAGTGCATGGATTACTTATAATGACCTCAAATTGCTTTATAGCAGATTCAAACATGGTAGATACAGTATTTTTGTATGCCAATATGCTTGATGCTTTTAAAGTGTCACTTTTAACCATTTTGTCGACTATATTTTGTATATCTCTAACCTTGATATCGGTCATTCTCATACTATCCAAGTCACTAAATTTACTAATAGCAAGCTTGAACCTAGTTAATGTATGGGGTTCAACGTGATTTTTCTTATGTTTAAGGTACATTTTTGAAAACTCTTCAAATGTTATATTTTCATAATCCTTGTTTAATTTGGCTTTTTCTTCGAGTTCTTCTTTTAAATCAAATATATAAGCCTTAGCTGCTTTTTCTGCCTTAGATTCATTTTCAAAACCTTGCTTTGCTCTTTGTTTCCATTTACCAGTTTCATCTTTGTAACTAACTATAAATTGATATCCTTTGTCTTTTTTACGAGTAAGAATCTTATATTCAAACATTTTTCATTCCTCCTTTTCTCTAGTGATTCTATACAACATTGGTAAATTATAAACAATCTCTAAAATCTATTATGTGATTATTGATACTATTTACAGAAGTAGTATACTTAAATTATTAACAAATGATAAAAAATAGTAGAACAACTGTTCGTATTATGATATACTATTTTTAGGAATTTCACACACAAATGCCAAGCGGGTCACATTAAATTGAAGTGGGGCGATTATGTGAATAGTCAAGAAATCAATCAAGAAATTATATCATTATTGGAACTAATAAAAGACCTTGGCAGGAAGTAGATTTTACTCCCTGCTTTTTATTTTTAAGCAAAGTTCCTTCTTTAATATCTCCATGATTATGTTTTTAGCCATATTGTCATTAATCTCGCCATCGTCTTCAACATATCCTTTATCTATAAGCATATCTAAAGCAGAATCTAATACATCATATTGCTTTAACTCTGTATCCTTATCAACGAAATACTCCATGGGCTTGCCTGTAACGTCAGATAATTTTGATATTACTTTTACATTAGTACCTTTATTTCTACCGCGTTCCATATCGCAGTAGTAACCTCTGCTTATTCCTAATTTATCTGCAAACTCTTGTTGAGTTAAGTGCATTTCTTTCCTTATTTGCTTTAATTTTTCAGATAACATTTTCTCACCTCGTAGTATAGTATATCATATTTGACGTAAAATAAAACAACGAATATTGTAATTTGCTTCAAATAGAAGGAAAATGAAGCAAAATGCATTATTGACGCAATAAACTTCAATATTGAAGCAAGACACGATTTTACAATTCTACATAAAGTATTATATACTGAGTTCACAGGGAAGGAGGTATGAAAATGCTAAGACAACTCAGAGAAAGTAAGGGAATACCTGTTACTTTTGTAGCAAAAAAGCTAGGTATAGCGAGAGATAGGTTAAGACGTATTGAAGATGGCGAGGTTATGTTACCAGCTGAATTTGTCCCTATACTTTGCGACCTATATGGAATTAGTCAAACCGAACTAATAGAAAGAAGGGTTAAAGAATGGAACAGCAAAGAAAAGACCTTATAGAAGCATTAATAAGCTTCAAATTTTTTTTAACTGAAAAGACGGAAATCGCTTCAAAATCAAAGCAAATTTACACAATGAAAGAAGGTAATAGATAAATGAACGAATTAATGATTTTTGAAGAAAAGCAAGTTGAAGTATTTGAATGGAATGGACAAGCATTGTTTAATACTAAGCATGTAGCAGAGTGTTTAGATATTAAGAATGTAAATGACAGTATAAGAAATTTTAATGAAAAACAAGTTATTAAATTAACTAATTCAGATATCGGTATAGCCGACTTCCGAAAACTGAATAATGCAGGAGAAAACTTTCTTACTGAAAGCGGAGTGTACAAGCTTATCTTTAAATCAAGGAAAGAAGAAGCTGAAAGATTTCAAGATTGGGTTACTGATGTAGTTTTACCTTCCATTAGAAAGACAGGCTCATACAACAATCAATTAGCATCAAGTAATGACATAGCTATTCTTCTTGAAAGCAAATTAGATGCAATAGTCAATGATAGAATGTCAAAGCTTGAAGAGAAATGCAAAGAATACTTCAAACCAGTTACTAAGCAAAAAACAGACATAGTTTCTTATATAAAGAAGAGACTTGGAATTACTAAAGTTAATGAAGAATATGAACTTGTTAAAGAAAGAGTGCTTATTAAGCTTAATGCAGACAAGTGGGAAGATGTTCCTGTGGAAGTGTTGAGGGATAGCTTAGGTATTATTGATGAAAGCATCGCTGTCATAAAGGCAGAAAGAAAAGAGAATCAAGTATCTATTTATGATCTAAATAGAAGAGTATAGGAGTGGCAATATGAAAAGTTATACAGTAGCTGAAGCGGCTAAAAAACTAAAAGTAAGCAGAAGTCATATTTATGAATGCATTAAAAGAGGTGATATAAGGAAAATTGATGGACTAGGTAGAACGATAAGAATTTCAATTAATGAGTTTAAAGGTATTAAATTTGAAGATGAATTTCCACATGACCCTAACAAAGTACAAATTTTAGAGACAAGCCTTGGCAAAGTTAGAAATATTAAAGGTACAGATAAATTTGTTGTCTTGGATGTTGCAAAAGCTTTAGGTGCAAGTAGTACCACCACAATAGCGAAGCCCGTAAATGATAATTATATATCAAAATTAAGTGCAGATGAAACCAGAGATTTGAATATGTACAGAAATCAGTTTGGAATGCTTTTAATTTCCTATGATGGGCTTAAAGAGTATGTAAACATAAGTAAAAATAGTTCAAGAGTAAAAACTCTCTTAGATGAATTAGTACCACCTAAAGAAATAGAAATTCAAGAACAGATACATATTGATACACAAGAAACTAAGAACGATAAATTCGATTTACAGGTCATTGATACTGGCGAAATTCTAGGGAGACATTTTAGAGTGTTTGGAGATTTTCAGAATCCATTGTTTCTAGCTAAAGATATAGCGGAATGGATTGAATATGACTTATCCAGTATAAACAAAATGCTTAACAATGTAGATGTTGAAGAGAAGGTTCGGAAGATTGTTCCGACCCAAGGCGGACAGCAAGAAATGTGGTTCTTGACAGAAGATGGTGTATATGAAGTTCTTATGCAGAGTAGAAAGCCAATAGCTAAAGAGTTCAAGAAGCAAATAAAAATTATACTGAAAAATATTAGACTTAAAGGTGGCTATGTTGCAAATGAAAACAAGTTCGTTAATAACTATTTCTCAAGTTTTAGTCCTCAGCTAAAAAGTGAAATGATAAAAGAACTTGAATCAAAGAATAAGGCTTTAGTAGCTGAGAGAACAAAGATTGACTTATTAATATGTGGCAATGAAGAAGTTTTAGAACAATTAAAGAAAGAAGGTAAATAATTGTGAATTATAAAGAAATTTTAGAAAAACAAATTACAAGATTAGAGGATATTCAGGAGAAAGCGTCTTCTCAAGCCATGGATAGGTATGGAAATAAATGTTATTCAGCTAATACATTATTAGTTGCAGTACAAGCTTCTGAAAAAATTATAGAAATAGTAAATACATTATCCATTCTAAATGACATTGAATTATCTGCTCAGGAAGGGCAAGTTCAAGAGCAGATAGAAAACATATCCATCGAAATTGACAGTATTGAACTTGCTAAGAATTTAGCCAGTCATGATACTTGCGTAACAAAGCAAAGGCAATAATTAAATTTGCTGTGGATATACCAGTGATAAATTTGTTAATAGTTTCCTCAGTTATTGGGAGTGTTATAACTATGTCTTTATTGTTAGCACTATTTCCGATTTCTTCTAACTCTTCCTTACTTAGAGATTTAACGAAATCATCAAAATCTTTTGACATTCAATCACCTCCTTCCACAGGAGATTATAACACATAAATGACTTAATTTAATTAGAAAGTAAGAAAAATACAGAAAGAAGGTAATAAGCAAATGAATGATTTAAGAATTTTCACAAGCGAAGAATTTGGACAAGTTAGAACGGTGGTTATAAACAATGAACCTTGGTTTATAGGCAAGGATGTAGCTGAAAAATTAGGCTACTCAAATGGAAGAGATGCTTTAAATAAACATGTAGATGAAGATGATAAGGGGGTAGCAAATTGCGACACCCCTGGTGGAAAACAAGATTTAGTAATCATAAATGAAAGTGGTCTTTATTCTTTAATCTTAGGTAGCAAATTACCTAATGCTAAGAAGTTTAAGAAATGGGTTACTAGTGAGGTACTTCCTTCCATAAGAAAACATGGAGTATACATGACAAACGACACCATTGAAAAAGCAATAACTAGTCCTGACTTTTTAATTCAGTTAGCTACTAATTTGAAAGAGGAACAGCAAAAGAGAAAACTAGCTGAGGATAAGCTTCAAGAACAAAAACCAAAAGTAGTATTTGCTAATGCGGTAGCAGCTTCACACAATTCCATATTAGTTGGTGAGTTAGCTAAAATACTTAAACAAAATGGTGTCGATGTTGGTCAAAACAGACTATTTGAGTGGTTAAGAAAATATGGTTATTTAATCAAGCGAAAAGGCACTGATTATAATATGCCAACTCAAAGCAGTATGGAACTAGGTTTATTTGAGATAAAGGAGACATCTATATCTCATGCTGATGGGCATGTATCTATTTCTAAAACTCCTAAAGTTACTGGAAAAGGGCAAGTTTACTTTATTAATAAGTTTAAAAGTTAAGGGGTGAATTTTATGGGAGCAATAATGAGCAGATCAGAAGTTGCTGAGTATTTAGGTATCCACGGTACAAGTGTAGATAAACTTGTTAGAGAAGGTAAATTGAAAAGATTAAAAGCATTTGATAGTCCTTACTTTTCAACTAAAGAAGTTGAAGAATTAACTGTGAATGGTAAGGTTATTGAAAATCTAAATGAAAAGAAATTGAAGCAGCAGCTAGCAGATGCAAAAGTAGAAATAGAGCAACTTAGAAGTTTCGTAAAAAACTTTGTAGGCGAAGGAATTAGAATCGTAAAACTATAAGTGTTATGCACTTATACACATCTTATTAATATTCTATGGACAACCTAGCTTAGCAGAAGATGCTGCAATGGTATCAAAACACCAAAATAAAATATTAAATTAAATGGAGGAATTTGAAATGAGTATAAAAGGATTTAAAGGTTTTGACAAGGATTTAAAGTGCAGAGGTTTTCAATATGAATTAGGCAAGGACTACGAAGAAGAAAAAGCGAAAGCTTGTGATTGCGGTTTTCACTTTTGCGAAAACCCATTAGATGTTTTTAATTACTATGCCCCAGCAACTAGCAGGTTTTGCGAAGTAGAAGGTGATGGGCAGATCAGTAAAGATAATGATGATAGTAAGGTTGCAACATCCAAGATTCATATAGGTTTTGAAATAGGACTTAAAGGATTAATTGAAGCTGGTGTAAAGTTCATTTATGACAAAGTTAACTGGGAAAATGCTAAAGAATCCAATAATGAGGACAACTCAGCAGCAACTAACACAGGTGATTACTCAGCAGCAACTAACACAGGTTATCAATCAGCAGCAACTAACACAGGTTATCAATCAGCAGCAACTAACACAGGTAATCGCTCAGCAGCAACTAACACAGGTTATCAATCAGCAGCAACTAACACAGGTTATCAATCAGCAGCAACTAACACAGGTGATTACTCAGCAGCAACTAACACAGGTGATTACTCAGCAGCAACTAACACAGGTTATCAATCAGCAGCAACTAACACAGGTTATCAATCAGCAGCAACTAACACAGGTAATCGCTCAGCAGCAACTAACACAGGTTATCAATCAGCAGCAACTAACACAGGTTATCAATCAGCAGCAACTAACACAGGTGATTACTCAGCAGCAACTAACACAGGTAATCGCTCAGCAGCAACTAACACAGGTGATTACTCAGCAGCAACTAACACAGGTAATCGCTCAGCAGCAACTAACACAGGTAATCGCTCAGCAGCAACTAACACAGGTAATCGCTCAGCAGCAACTAACACAGGTGATTACTCAGCAGCAACTAACACAGGTGATTACTCAGCAGCAACTAACACAGGTGATTACTCAGCAGCAACTAACACAGGTAATCGCTCAGCAGCAACTAACACAGGTAATCGCTCAGCAGCAACTAACACAGGTAATCGCTCAGCAGCAACTAACACAGGTAATCGCTCAGCAGCAAGTGTTGAGGGAAAAGAATCAATAGCATGTGGTTTAGGTATAGAAAATAAAGCTAAGGGTATCTTAGGGGCATGGTTGGTTCTTGCAGAATGGTATGAAGATGAAAATTGTGATTGGCATTTAAAAGAAGTTAAAAGTGCTTTAGTTGATGGTGGGAAGATTAAAGAAAATACTTGGTACAAGCTTTTAAATGGTGAATTTGTAGAGGTTGAAGAAGATGAAGAATAAAGATAATTGGATTTTAAATTTATTTATGTTTGTAGGCTGCTTTCTAACACTGGTAGCAGTAGCCTTGGCAGCAACAGGAGGGGTTTTATGAGTTGTAAATGTGCTGAATTTGATGAAGATGAAGGTTGGATATGTGATGTAACTGGTGACAGATGCATGTATTTCATTCCAGATAGTAAGAAATGTGCAGAGCAATTTGGAGAAGGTCCAGATGCAGAAAGTGAGGAAGATAATGGCTAAACAATTTGTTGAAGGTAATGTTTATGTATTTTCTTATAAGAAGTTTTTAAAACACCTAGGAAAGATTAAAGTTCAACTTAATAAAAATCTTAAGAAGAGTAATGGTATAAAAGTTATTGAAATCAAAGCCGATGGAGTTGCAAAACTACAAGACAGAACATGGGTTTTGAGAGAATGGTGTAAATGTATTAAAGAAAATGTAAGTAATAAAGTGAGGAGGGGTTGAAATGAAGAAGGAAATTATTGAAGCAATAAAAGTAATTAAGGGGCATTGTGCGTTGGCTGGATGTGATAAATGTGATATTGGCAAACACAATAATGGATCATGCAAGTTAAGAAGCTGTTCGCCTAATCTGTATGGCAATATCATAGATGAACTAGAATGGAAAATTAAAAATCAGCCACCACAAAAGAAAACCTATAAGATTTGGGAGTTACTAGGGTTTCCAGTAGGAACTGAATTTATTTATCAAAATGCTGTTTATGAAATTACTTGGAATAATGACCACAAAGTCATAAAAGAACAGGCAAACAGAGCAATACTTGTAATGTCTGATTTATGGCTAAACGCTGAATTTATTTTAGTAGAAAAACCAGTTACCTTTACAGAAGTTATGCAGGCTAGAAATGCAAAATGCAGAGTTGAGCACAAAGATTTTGTGATAGATGATTATTATGATTTCTCAGAGATTTTAACTCTTATCCTAGAAGATGAATCAGAAGATATTAAAGATGTTATGAATAACGGAAAGTGGTTTATTGAGGGAGGTGCTTCATCATAAATACTTACAATATCATAGAAGTTATTGATTTGCCTGTAGGAACACTGCTTAAGAATGGTAAGGGTGTACTAGCTAAAATTAAAGAGAATGAAGTAGGCTCTAAATTCATTGAAAGAATTGATAACAAAGGTTTTCCTATACAATGTTTTGATTGTTGGTTAAAGGAAACCTTTGAAGTAATAGATTAAAAATTAGGAGGAAAGAAAGATGAATCAAACAGGATATGAAGTTGAATCAATAGGATATGATGAAAAGGTTTTTCAAGGTCTATTAGAAAGTGGGTTTATGCCTATAGAAGAAAATATTGAGGAGGAAAATTAATCATGAAGAGTACAGGCGTGGTTAGGAAATTAGATCAGTTAGGAAGAATAGTGTTTCCAATAGAGTTAAGAAGGACCTTAGAAATAGAAGTGGGTGATGGTCTAGAAATCTTTACAGAAAATGAAACGATCATCTTAAAGAAACATCAGCCAGGTTGTATCTTCTGTGGGAATGTAAGGAATGTTACCTACCTTAAAGGCAAATGTATTTGTAAAGAATGCAAGGAGGAACTAAAAAATGAGAGTTTCTGATTATGAAACAGATGAAAACACATTAAGTCCAGACAGTACCTTAGAAGAAATTGCTCAGCAGTACATAAAAGGTAAGAGCATGACTAAAATACAAGATGAAACTGGCATGATGGCTGCTAAAATATACGGTATGTTTGCTACATTGGTGGACGAGCCTATATTTAAAGACATTGTAAAGGTACTTGTTAAGTCAACTAAAAAAGCAACATTTAGAAATACCAAGGCTCTTCTAAAAGAGTACACAACTATTAATACAAGGATGGTTGATTGCTTAAAGAAACATGATGTTAATAGAAAAACATACTGTATGTGGATTGCTATATACAGAGAAAAGCTAGGACCTTTATACGATGACTTTCTAAAGGTAAAAAAACAAAAGAAAATTGATGGCGGAAAAGCTTCAGTCTTGGTTCGAAAAAGAAGAAAAGTTAAAACTCAAAAGTTAATGTTTGAAGATTTTCCAAAGAGAATCTCTAAGGCTGAGTTTAAGAAACGGCTTTTTCAGAATAATTACAATACATTATCTATAAGTAACTACATTGAGTTGGCTAAAAAGGAAGGTATAGAAGTGTTTTAGGAAGGAGTTCATATAAATGGATGTTGATTATTACATAACACCAGAAGAGTATCTAAAAGCTGAGAAAAACGGCATAGGAAGAAGATTATTTGAAGATAGGGTAAGAAGATATGGATGGAGCAAAACAAGAGCATTAGCTACTCCTAAAACAATCAGAGAAGAATCACCATTTACAAAAGAACAATTAAACACAGCAAGAAAAAACGGTATAAGTTTTGAAGCAGCATATGGAAGAGTAAAAAGGCTTAAATGGTCTATAGAAAAAGCTATAAGTACACCTATTCTTACAAGGAGCGAAATGGCTTCAAATAGAAAAAAAGAAGCTAGTGAAGCTATGAAAGTAGCAGTAAGAAATGGTATATCAGAACAACTATTTAGAGAAAGAATTGCAAGGGAATGGAGTGAAGAAGAAGCCTCAACCATACCACCGTTGAAAAGAGGTCAAAGAAGAAATGGGGTGGCAAAGAATGCAAAAGAAAGTTCTAGATGATTACCTCAATGCCTGTAAAGATAAAAGAAAAGAGCATAGCACTAAGCTACACCCTCACTAAAACTCGCACTTTTAGTATAAAGGGTGGCTTAAATAAAATCAAGGAGGATGAAGGATTGACAACGGAAGAAAAGCTTTTTAGTTGTCTTAGACTTATAGAAAATTATTGTTTAACAAGTGATTGTGAAGATTGTGCTGTTTATGGGCATTGCAAAAGCTTATTTAGTAAGAATCCTTGTGGATTTGATATTGATGAAATAGAAAAAGATTGGAGAGAAAGAAATGAAGCTAATAATTAAAGATTTAACTATTACAGGATTTAAAGGCTACAAAGAAGCTAAAGCCGTGGTTCTAGGAGAGAAAAGAACTCTTATATCAGCAGATAATGGTATAGGTAAAAGTTCCGTAGGTGAAGCGATATGTTGGCTATTTACTGGCTGTGATATTTACGGAAATGAAAAAGCAGCAACAAGGCTTGTTAATGATGATAAGCCAAAGATTACAGAAGTTGAGTTGAATTGCATCATAGACGGTACTGAGAAAAACATCATTAGAAGAAAGAAAGGCTCAACTAATGGATTGTTTATTGATGGCAGCAAGGCAGATAATTCAGATCTAGCAGAGTTATATAAAAGCAAAGATATCTTTTTAAGTATCTTTAATCCTTACTATTTTCCAAGCTTAGCACCAAAAGATGCAAAGCAATTACTTAGCGAAGTTCTTAAGCCAGTTCCAAAAGAAGAAGTGTTCCAGGAACTAGGAGAATATTTTACTGAGATTCTTAAAAAGAACAACTTCAAAATACCAGAGACTTTCTTATCAGATAAAAACGCAGAAATTAAAGAACATAAAGACAACGTTATTTTCTTGGAAGGTAAAATTTCAGCACTGGAAGTCAAAGAGGCTCCAGAGGAAAAACAGTTTGATATCTTGGAACTTGAAGAACTGCAAAAGAAATTAGATGCTCTTAAAGAAGGTTCCAGGGATAATGTTTTAGCAGACTTACAGGCAAAGCAAAGAGATATTGAATTTAGCAGAAATTAAACTTGCTATTGATGCAGGAAAGCAATTTAACACTATTAGACTTAATAAACAAACATCAACTATTAACCAGTATCTTGATAAGGTTGAATTAAGTTTTGAAGAACTTACAAAGGATGGAGAGCTTAAAGAAAAGTTCAAGATTTTATATGAAGGTAAAGAGTTCAACAAACTTTCCAATTCAGAAAGAATTAAAGCAGGCTTAGAGATATCTAATCTTATCAGTAATGTGATGAACGTAAAAATACCAGTGTTTGTTGATGATAGCGAATCAATAACAGTAGTTAAACAACTAGATACACAAATGATTTTAACTAAGGTAGTTAAAGGGTTACTAGAAATTAAAGTAGAGGTGATTGAATAATGGCTAAATCAAAGGATGAATTAGATGAAGAATTGTGTAATTATTGCCCACTCACTGATTATGGATTAACCAAAATAAATAATGCACCATACAATCAATGTGAGGGCATAAGGTGTGATTTAACTTATAAAGAATACTTAGAAAATTTTGAGGAGGAAGAGGAATAATGGAAAATCAAACAGGGTTAATTAATATAGCAGAATATGAAGTTGCAGGGGAAAAGATAAAACTCTCCTCAGCAGTAGTAAAGAAATATTTAGTAAGTGGTCAAGCTAACAAAGTTTCAGACCAAGAGGTTGGAATGTTTCTAAAGTTATGTCAAGGACAAAAGCTTAATCCATTTCTAAGAGAAGCTTACTTGGTTAAGTATGGAGACCAAGCAGCACAAATGATAGTTGGCAAAGATGCTTTTACTAAGAGAGCAGAAACCAATGAGAACTATAAAGGTTCGAAATCTGGAATAATAATCATTAACCTTAAAGGTGAATTAGAGGAAAGAGAAGGAACTTTCTATCTAAGTAAACACAAGGAAAAAAAGGAAGAACTTGTTGGAGGATGGGCGAAAGTATTTTTTAAAAATGACAAAGAAGAGGTTTATCACACAGTAAGTTTTGATGAATACAACACTGGTAAATCCTTGTGGGGAAGTAAACCCGCTACAATGATTCGCAAGGTTGCATTAGTCCAAGCCTTAAGAGAAGCATTTCCTAACTCCTTATCTCAGCTTTATACAGCAGAGGAAGTCGGAGTTGACGAAGACCTTCCAACAGATCCAGTTAATGTCGAGGATAGAATGAGAGAGGAAAATAAAGTGGAAGAACCTCCAAAGATGGCAACGACCAAGGAAAAAAAGCTACTTATGGATATAGCTAGGGCTAAAGGTTTAGTTGATGGAAGTGATATTTCCAAGCTAGAAGGATTTGCTATAGAATGTAAGTTTAATCTAAGAAATTTATCTAGTTGGGATTGTTCGGAATTAATTAAGTTAGTCAAGTTATATGAAGAGCCTACAGAAGAAGAGAGAAATATTCAAGATGTTGTTTTTGAGCCTGTAGAAGGAGTTTCAAGTGAAGAGCCTCCTACAAAAGAGGAAAGTCCACAAGATGGAGAAGAGACCGAGGAAGACCCATTTTAAGGAGGATAAGGAATGTTAACTGAGTTAGAAATCAAAGCACAAGCCGAGAGAGATAAAAATACAATCTTACATATCTTGCAGACAGTACAAAGACCAGGCATGGACAAACTTATAGAATGGTTACAAACCAAGAGTGATTACTTTATTGCTCCTGCTAGTACAAAATATCACGGAAATTATGAAGGGCAACTAGCTAGGCACAGCTTGAATGTTTTTGGACTTTTACATGAAAAGAATAAAAGATTTGATTTAGGACTTTCTGAGGACACTATAGCAATTACTGCACTGCTGCATGATATTTGCAAAACCAATTTCTATAGTTTAGAAACTTGTTGGACTAAAGGTGATAACAATAGATGGCAAAGTTACGATGGTTACAAGATTAATGATGGTATGCCTTTGGGACATGGTGAGAAATCA